>NZ_OY781925.1:2437500-2627500 GCF_963677305.1 uncultured Holophaga sp. | reverse complement strand
GATGATCTATCCTTGACCAGGATGAAGCTACGGTGAAACGTAGTGGAGGTCCGAACCAGTGTGGGTTGAAAACCGCTTGGATGAGTTGAGGATAGGGGTGAAAGGCCAATCAAATTCCGTGATAGCTCGTTCTCCCCGAAATAGCTTTAGGGCTAGCGTCGGATGTTTCGTCGTGCAGGTAGAGAGTCTGAATGGACTAGGGGGCTTACCAGCTTACTGAATCCAACCAATCTTCGAATGGCACGCCGTGAAGTCCGGCAGTCAGACTGCGGGAGATAAGTTCCGTAGTCGAGAGGGAAAGAACCCAGATCGCCAGCTAAGGTCCCAAAATACATGCTAAGTGGAAAAGGATGTGGATGTGCTTAGACAGCCAGGAGGTTAGCTTAGAAGCAGCTATCCTTTAAAGAAAGCGTAATAGCTCACTGGTCAAGCGGGTCCGTGCCGACAATTCAACGGGGCTCAAGCATGTTACCGAAGCTGCGAACAGATACTGTGGTAGGGGAGCATTCCCTACGCCTGTGAAGGTTGACCGTAAGGACAGCTGGAGGCATGGGAAGAGACTCTGTCGGCATAAGTAGCGAAAAGACGGGTGAGAACCCCGTCCGCCGTAAGACTAAGGATTCCAACGCAAGGTCAATCCGCGTTGGGTTAGTCGGTCCCTAAGCCGAGGCCGAGAGGCGTAGGCGATGGAAAGCTGGTTAATATTCCAGCACCGTGAATGTTTCGTTTGAACGATGCAGGGACGCAGGAAGGTAGGGGCGCAGGGCTATGGAATGTCCTGCGGAAGGCATCAAGGATGTGACTTAGGGAAGTCCGGGTCGCGCAAGTCCAAGGTGTCTGACGAAAAGTCCTGATCCTACACTGCCGAGAAAAGCTGCTAAGGAGAAGCATTTGCGACCGTACCGCAAACCGACACAGGTAGTCGAGGAGAGAATCCTCAGGCGTTTGAGAGAACTCTGCTGAAGGAACTCGGCAAATTAACCCCGTAACTTCGGGAGAAGGGGTGCCCCGGTAGGGTTCATAGCCCGAGGGGGTGGCACATAAATGTCCCAGGCGACTGTTTAACAAAAACACAGGTCTCTGCAAACTCCAAAGAGGAGGTATAGGGGCTGACGCCTGCCCGGTGCCGGAAGGTCAAGAGGAGCGGTCAGCGCAAGCGAAGCTGCGAATTTAAGCCCCGGTGAACGGCGGCCGTAACTATAACGGTCCTAAGGTAGCGAAATTCCTTGTCGGGTAAGTTCCGACCTGCACGAATGGCGTAACGATCTGGGAACTGTCTCCAGCAGAGACTCAGCGAACTTGTAGCACCGGTGAAGATGCCGGTTACCCGCACTTAGACGGAAAGACCCCGTGCACCTTTACTACAACTTGACATTGAGGTTGGCATTGTGCTGTGCAGGATAGGTGGGAGGCTATGAAACTGGCTCGTCAGGGTCGGTGGAGCCATCGTTGAGATACCACCCTGCGCAATGCTGATCTCTAACCCGCGCCCGTAATCCGGGTGGGAGACAGTGTCAGGCGGGTAGTTTGACTGGGGCGGTCGCCTCCTAAAGAGTAACGGAGGCGTGCGAAGGTTCCCTCAGGCTGTTTGGAAATCAGCCGCAGAGCGCAATGGTATAAGGGAGCTTGACTGCGAGACACACACGTCGAGCAGATGCGAAAGCAGGTCATAGTGATCCGGTGGTTCCGCATGGAAGGGCCATCGCTCAACGGATAAAAGGTACGCCGGGGATAACAGGCTGATCTTGCCCAAGAGTTCATATCGACGGCAAGGTTTGGCACCTCGATGTCGACTCATCGCATCCTGGGGCTGGAGCAGGTCCCAAGGGTTCGGCTGTTCGCCGATTAATAGCGGTACGTGAGTTGGGTTCAGAACGTCGCGAGACAGTTCGGTCCCTATCTAGTGTGGGCGTAGGATATTTGAGAGGACCTGTCCTTAGTACGAGAGGACCGGGATGGACTGACCTCTGGTGTTCCAGTTGTGTTTCCAAATGCAATGCTGGGTAGCTATGTCGGGAAGTGAGAAGCGCTGAAAGCATCTAAGCGCGAAACACCCCTCAAGATGAGATATCCCCACGAGACCCGTCGTAGACGACGACGTTGATAGGTCGCATGTGTAAGCGCAGTAATGCGTTCAGCTGAGCGATACTAATGGGTCCATTGGCTTGACCTTTCATCAATCAATTTCATGCACACAAAGGTGCGCGTTTCGGAAGGCTTTTTGAAGAAAAGCCGTAGAGCGCGGCAGTCCAGGCTTGAGCAAAGCTCAAACTGGAATGCCAAGCGGCCGAAACCGCCCGTCAGGACGCTCTCGAGAGAGCCTCCCTTAATTCACCCTTCGAATTTGAAAAGCAAGACGACAAGTTCAACGACTTCGTCGTGGCTATACCCTGGAGGTCACACCCGTTCCCATTCCGAACACGGCAGTTAAGCTCCAGAGGGCCGATGATACTGCCAGGGACACTGGTGGGAAAGTAGGTCGCCGCGACGTTAAATATCTAGGCCGCCCCCCAAGGGCGGCCTTTTTGCGTACAGGCTCAAGAGACTAGAATGATTAGCGGGCATCGAGAGCCCTACTCTCCCAAGAGGAGCCGGTATGGACATCCATCAGCTGCGCGTCTTCCTTGCTGTGGCTGAATACCGGAGCTTCAGCAGAGCGGCCTCGGCGGTCTTCCTGACCCAGTCCGGAGTCAGCTACCAGATCGCCGCTCTGGAGTCGCGCCTGGGCTTCCGACTCTTCGACCGGGGGACTCGTGAGGTGAGCCTCACCGAAGCCGGACAGCACTGTCGGAAGGTCGTCCAGAAGCTCATCGCTGAATACGACCGCATGGCCCAGAGGGGCCGGAGCATTGCAGCCGAGGGGTCAGGCCGCATCGCCATTGGGATCCACGGGGGGTGCGAGGTGGGATGGCTGCCTGACTGGGTCACCCGTCTGGGCATCGAGCATCCGGGCATCCAGGTGCTCCTCTCGCACCACAGCATCGATGGGATCCTGCCTGCTCTGCGTTCCAGGGAGATCGACCTGGGTTTCACCCTGTTCTTTGAGGGAGAGCGCTATCCGGGCATGAACTGCCACCCCATCCTCAAGGATCCCATGGTGGTCGCCATGAGCCGTTCCCATCCCCTGGCAGGGAAAGCCCATCTGCAGTTGGCGGAGCTGGCAGGGCAGCCATTTCTCTATCTGGCCCCACCCAGGAAGGGGGTCTCGGGCCGCGGCCTGGAGTGGCGCCGGAAGCTCTGTCGGAGGCGGGGCTTCGAGATGGATGTGGTCCAGACCTTCCCCTCCTTCCAGCCCATGTTCCTGGCCGTCGAGTCCGGGGTGGGCTTAGGGCTCTTCGGGAGACACACCCTGATGGCGAATGCCTCCCCCCACATCCATCAGGTACCGCTGATGGAGGAGGACTGTTGGTACGAGCACGGTCTGGTCTGGGACGGGCGGAATCCGAATCCCAACATCCGCTACTTCCTCAAGGCTGCCGGATTCCCTGGGCCGGAGGAAGGACTCAACTGAGCCTTGACCTCTGGCCTGCCCAGACGGGGCTGAAAAGTCGCCTTTGATTCACCAGGGTGCGGTTGCGGTTCCCGCCAGCCAGGCCTCGCCGCGGGCATAGAGCTCCTTGACCGCCTCTCCCTCCCGGCCGCAGGGCATGCCCCGCTTGACCTTGCCACCGATCTTCTCCTGCAGGTAGGCCAGGGCGGCATACTCGGGTGGGAACTGGTTCCACAGCGTCTCGTCGATGACCAGGGTCTCGCCGGGGCGCACAGGCAGGATCCAGGCCTTGTCATAGATCGACTCCCGCAGGACCAGCCCCCAGCGCCCCTGGCGCTTCTCCCAGAAGTCGAAGTGGCGGGACAGGCAACTGGCATCACAGAGGACACCATCCACCGTGTCCCGCTGGAGGATGAGCATCTTGGTCATGGAGGTCGCCCGGCTGCCGTGCACCTTGATGGCGCTGAGTCCCGGCATGTGGAGGATGCTGCGTCCTCGGTCCATTCCGGCCTGGGTATTCTGGATGAAGGTCTCGAATCCGGACTGGCTCCAGGACGCCACCATCTGCCCGTCCTCATGCCAGACTTGGCGGAAGTCGTCCCAAAGCCCGGCGTCTCTGTAGACGTACCAATTGCCGATGAGCTCCCGGATGGCTTCCTGGTCGAGTATTGTTAGATCGTTCATATATAATCTCCTGGGCAGGCCTCCGGCAGGGGCCGGAAAGCCGTGGATCCGCCGGGACAGGGGGCGGAGGGGGTGTGGAGGCTCCCTGGCGGCGACCGAGCCGGGGGAACGGGTGCTTGATGGGGACAGCATCATTCTCCCAAGGGTGGCCTGACCTGTAAAACGAGTAGTACCGAGGTCTGCGATGGGTAAATTTGATGACTTCGACGCATAATTCAAATTTGTACAGTATTTGGATGTCTGGGCATATTTAATAAGATGAAAATATATAAAGCTTCCCCAGCGCCTCTCTTCCTCTCCTGCTGCCCGCGCCCGTGATAGGATGGAGCTGTGGACCAGGGTGTCGCTGCGGCTTGCCGCAGAGGAAAGTCCGGACTCCGCAGAGCAGTGGGCCAGGTAACGCCTGGGCGGGGTGACCCGACGGAAAGTGCAACAGAGAGCAGACCGCCGATGGCCGCAAGGCACAGGCAAGGGTGAAACGGTGGAGTAAGAGCCCACCGCCGGACCGGCAACGGGACGGGCATGGTAAACCCCCCACGGAGCAAGACCAAATAGGCTGGTGAATCCCCGAAAGGGGAACAGGTCGGCTCGACCGAGCCAGCGGGTAGGTTGCTAGAGTTCCGCAGTGATGCGGTCCCCAGAGGAATGACACTCCACGACAGAATCCGGCTTACCGGTCCACCTGGGCCCCGACAGGGGCCCTGCTGCTTTTTGAGGACACGGCCCTCAGGCTGCCCGCGTCCAGGAGCGCTTCCAGGCTGAGGGACTGGGGCAGGATCCCTGCCAGGCCCGGTGGACCCGGGAGCACCCCCACCCAGCCGTTCCTCCCCTCTTCTTTGGCCTGGTAGAGGCAGTGGTCCGCCATCGCCAGGCTCTGGGACCAGGGGATGCCTCCAGGTTCGACAGGTGTGATGGGGAAGGGGGCGAAGCCCAGACTGCAGGTGCAGTGCAGGGCTTCTCCCGAAGGCAGCTGGAAGCGCCGGGTTTCGACCGCCCGCCGGATCCGCTCCACCAGGATGGTGGCATCCTCGCTGCGCACCTGCCGCGCCAACACCAGGAACTCCTCGCCGCCATAGCGGATGAGGGTATCCGAACCCCGGGTGGCCGCCCGGAGGACATCTGCGAATTGCTGGAGGGTGCTGTCGCCTGCTAAGTGCCCGTGGATGTCGTTCACATGCTTGAACAGGTCGATGTCGACCATGACGAAGAGCAGGCCCAGATTTGCATCCCCAAGCCCCTCCTCCCTCTGCATCCGCTCCACCTCGGCCAGATCCCGTCCGATGCTGGCCTCCAGGAATCGGCGGTTCTTCAAGCCGGTCAGGGGATCCGTCAGGGTCTGCTCCTGGAGGTTCAGGTTGGCGCTCTCCAGATCCCGGGCGAGGGTGTCCGCCAACTGAAGCAGGGCCTCCAGTTCCTGGTTCCGCCGCCTCAGATAGCGGACATAGACATGCACCCCACGGGCAAGGAGGGCCGCCAGCATCAGGCCCCCCAGCAGGCGGAGCCAAGTCCGCTGCCACCAGGCGGGCGTGATGGAGAAGCCCAGTTCGCGGATCGGACCCCACTCCCCCTCCCGTCGTTTGGCCCGGAGCTGGAGGATATAGTCACCCGGCAGCAGGGTTGCCAGGTGCAGCTCACGGCTGGGGGCGCTGCGCCATGGGGGATCCCCTGGTCCCTTGAAGCGGTAGGCATACTCCAGTTGATCCGGGTCCAGGAGCGAGTCTCCGGTGAAACGCAACAGGAGGCTCCTCTCCGCGTACCCCACCGTGGCGGGTCCCTGGCCTGATAGGGGAAGGTTCACTCTACCCAGGGTGGCTTCGAGGAGGAGCACGGAGGGTGGGGGCAGTGGATGCTCCAGAGGATGGCCGAGGTAGTGGACCAGTCCGGTGCTGGTGCCCACCCAGACCGTGCCGTCCGCCTCCGCCAGGAAGGCCCCGGCGTCACAGTCTTCGCCCACCAGCCCGTTCCGTGTGTCGATGTGCCAGCGGCTCCGTCCTTTGAGGATATCCACCCCCCGGGCGCCTCCCACCCAGAGCCGTCCCTCCGCATCCTCCCCGAGCAGGTTGACCGTGTCCGAGCTGAGGGGACCAGAGCTGTCCCAGTTCAGGACCTCCCGGGGCATGCCCTTCGCGTCCAGTTTCAGCAGGCTGAGCCCAAGAGGTTCGAAATACCCCGTCGCCACCCGTCCACTCCGGGTGAAGCAGAGACTTGAGACATGATCCTGGCGGAGTCCGCTGTCCCGCCCGAATCGATGCCATCCCTGCGCATCCAGGATGGCCAGTCCCTGTTCTGTGGCCGCCCAGAGCCGACCCTGGGCGTCCTCCAGCACCTGGCTCACCCGGCCTTCCGGTGCACCTGGGACCCTGTTGAGGCGCCAGCGGCCTCCCGCCCGGTCCGCCCGCAGCAGTCCAGCGCCATCCGTACCTACCCAGAGTCCATCGGGCCGGCAGTGGAGGGCGAGGATCTTGCGGGAGCCCAGGATCGGCCCTCCGGGCAACCGCTCCAGGAGTCTGCCCTGTCCGTCGAGGATCAGGAGATCCCCGTGGGCGGTGCCCGCCCAGATGCGGCCCTCTCCGTCCTCGGCCAGGGCCCGGATGGCCTCCCGGGTGGTGCCACTGAGTGGCGTCCAGCCGCGGGCCGAGCTGCGGGCCAGTCCCAGGCTGGTGCCCGCCCAAAGGGTGCCCCTCCGGTCGCGGAGGATGGACCAGACCTGGTCGTGGGGGAGCCCCTCCCGGGTGGTGCAGGCTTCCCATCCCCCCTGTCCCAGATCCCGGTGCAACCCCTGGCCAGCCACCCAGAGGGTGCCCTCCCGGTCCCTCAGGACGGCCCGGGGGGAGCGCGTCGGCAGGCCCCGGTCGGGGGCCGGCTGGGGTTCCGCTCCCTGTTTCAGGACCAGGAGCCCCTCATCTGTCGGGATCCAGATCGTCCCATCGGGTTCCAGGTAAGGTCTGGATCCACTCTGGCTGCTCAGGGTCCTGGAGGCCCAGAGAAGGACGAAATGCTGCTGCCCGGGTTCCCGAATCCAGATCCGGGCAGGAGAGCGCACCAGGAGGGTGCCGTCCCGGCGGGCCAGCACATCCTCCAGCTGCTCTCCGCTCTCCAGGGGCGGCTGCTCCGGATTGTTCCAGTGACCGTCCGGGCTCCTGTGGAGCAGGCGGGACCCAGAGGCGAACCAGATGCCTCCAGGGGTCCATGCGAGCGCCCGGGCTTCGCCTCCAGGCCAGCCCTCGAGGGGCAGGGCGGGCTGGCCTGCACGGATGCAGAAGGGACCGGCAGTGGTGGCCACCCAGAGGGCACCTGCAGCATCCTGTTCCAGGTCGCGGATTCTGGGAAAGGGGACCCGGCCCGGCAGGGCGACCGGGGTGAAGCCGTTGCCGGTGCGCCTGGCGAGGCCGGACCAGGTGCCCACCCAGAGTTCTGAGCCCGTCGATGCCACGCAGTCGATGTAGCCCGAAGGGAGACCCTCCCGGAGTCCGAAGGACTGGAAGCTGCCGCCATCGAAACGGTAGAGGTTCCCCTGAGTGCCCACCCATAGTAGTCCCTGGCTGTCCTGGCAGAGGCAGGTCACGGCCAGGTTGCCCAGCCCCTGCCGGGTTCCGTAGCTCTCGTACAGCTGTCGGCCCAGGGGGGGAGTGGTGCTGGAGCCTGGGCACCAGCCCGACAGGGCTGAAACCATGAGCGCTATGGGAAGCCATCGGAAGAAAGGGTGCATGAGGTGTCGTCGGGTCCACCTTCTATCGGCAAACGGGAGGTGGGGTGAAATCCGGGCCCGGGGTAGGGGGGCCCGCTTGAGTTAGGATTCAGGCATGACCGCGCTCAAGCCCCGGCACGCCGCACTCGCCGTCGTGGCCACCGCCCTTTTCACCGATACCCTCCTCTATTACCTCCTGGTGCCCCTGCTGCCGGTCTATGCCCGGGACTACGGGCTCTCCCAGATGCGACTCGGGCTTCTCTTCGGGAGCTACTCCCTGGCGCTGCTCCTGGGGACCCTGCCCCTGGGGCGGCTGGGGGACCGGTTGGGGCGCCGGACCGCCCTGCTCTGGGGCCTGGTGGGCTTGGCAGGGTCGACGCTGCTCTTCGCCTTCGCCCACCACTTCTGGCTCCTGCTGACCGCCCGGGTGCTGCAGGGGCTCTCCGCCACGGCCACCTGGACCTCGGGCATGGCCCTCCTGGCGGACCACTGGCCCTCCGAGCACCGGGGGAAGGCCATGAGCACCTGCTTCGCCTTCGCCAACGTCGGGGTGCTCCTGGGCCCCCCGGTCGCGGGTTTCCTGGCGGAGCGCTTCGGGTTGAGGGCCCCCTTCCTGCTGGCCGGTGCCCTGGCGGCCCTGGACGCCCTGGTGCGGATCCTCCTGCTGAAGGACGCCCCCAAGGGGGAGAGTGTCCCTCTGGAATACCGGCAGATTTTGAAGAACAGCACCGTGAGGCTCTTCGCCGGGGCCATGGCCCTGGGGGCCGGGCTGTGGGCGACCCTGGAGGCTGTCCTGCCCCTCCACTTCGACCGCAGCATGGGCTGGGGCCCTGCCTTCATCGGCATCTGCTTTTCCATGGCCGCCCTGGCCCACACCCTCACCTCACCCCTGGTGGGGGCCCTCTCGGACCGCTACGGGCGTAGGCGGCTCCTGCGGACCGGCCTGATCCTCTCCTTCCTCCTCATCCCCCTGCCTGTGTTCACTTCGGTCCGCTGGGGCGTCATGGCGGCCATGGCCGGCCTCGGGCTCTGCGCCACCCTCATCATGAGCCCCGCCAGTCCGGCCCTGGCGGACGCGGTGGAACGCATGGGCAGCACCAGCTATGCCACCGTCTTCGGCATCCTCAACCTTTCCTATGCCGTGGGGATGATGGCCGGGCCCTTCCTGGGGAGCGCCGGGGTGGAGACCTTCGGGATCCGGGCCACCCTGGTGGGGCTCGGCCTCGTCTTCGGTGCCTACGCCCTGGCGGTGGGGAGGGAGACCGCGCGGTAGATCCGGCGCTCAGAGCTGCGGGTGAGGGGACGGCGGTCCAGTCCCCCCCAGATCGCCTCCACGGCGAAGCCCGCCCGCTCCAGGAAGTCCAGGACCTCGCCGTCCTCGGGGATCCAGATGTCATGGCGGAAGCGCTCGCCCTTGAGGATGCGGTCCGTCCAGGTGCGGCGCCGGTCCGGGGACCAGCGGATCCGCTCCCGGTAGTCCCCCCGGGCGGCGAACCAGGTGTTCTCCATGGGGGCGATGGCCTCCTCCAGATAGGCGCGGGCCACCAGGTCCAGGAGGAGCACACCCCCGGGCTTCAAGACCCGATGGAACTCCTGGAGTTGTCGGAGGTTCTCCTCTTCTGTGGCGAAATAGCCCCAGCTGGTGAAGGCGCAGAAGACCCCATCCGCACAGGCCCGTCTGAAGGGCAGAGCTCTGAGGTCCAGGCGCACCAGGGCCCCGGGGTGCTCCTGCTGGTGCCGCGCCAGGTTGAGGGCGCTCAGGTCCCCGCCCACCACCTCCAGCCCGAGTTCCTCCAGGGCGGGCTGGAGCCGTCCCCAGCCGCAGGGCAGGTCTAGAACCCGGCTGCCTTTGGGAAGTCCCAGCATCGCCGCCAGGGCAGGACCCTCCTTTCCGGCCTCGGACTCCTTGTCCTGGTAGATGTCGAAGTAGAAGGGGTGGTCGAAATCCCGGATGAACCAGTCCATGGTCCCAGTGTAGCCTCGGGGGGGAGCGGGCTTGGGGCTGGATGAGTCCGGGTTCCCGGACGACACTGGGAGGCATGACCGAAAGCACCGCCCTCGTCTGGTTCCGGAGGGATCTCCGAAGCGATGACCACCGCCCCCTCGCGCACGCCCTGGCCCACCACGCCCGGGTCCACTGTGTCTTCGTCTTTGACACCGCCCTCCTGGAACAGCTGGAGAGCCGAGCGGACCGCAGGGTGGCCTTCATCCATGGAAGCCTCCAGTCCCTCCATGTCAACCTCGCCCGTCTGGGGGGCGGTCTCCGGGTTCTGCACGGGGAGGCCCGGGACCTGATCCCCCGGATGGCTCGGGAGTTGGGGGTGCAGGAGGTGGTCTGCGCCAGGGACTACGAGCCCTTCGCCACCGCCCGCGATGCTGCGGTGGCCGCCACCCTGGAGGCGGAGGGGATCGCCTTCACGGCCCTGCGGGATCAGGTGATCTTCGAGACCGACGAGCTCCGCACCGGAGCCGGGAGGATGTTCTCCGTCTTCACCCCCTACCGCAACGCCTGGCGGAGGGCCCTGGGACCCCATCGCCTGGGGGAGGCCCGGGTGGATCCCCGGCCGGGGCAGCTGATGCTCTCCGGTACTTCCATGCCCTCCCTGGCCGACCTGGGTTTCCAGGCGGTGGAGAAAGGCCTGGAGCCGGGTTCCGAGGGGGCGCAGCGGCTCTGGGAGGACTTCCGGGGGCGCATGGCGCACTACAAGGCCCTCCGGGACTTCCCGGGGCGCAAGGGGGTCTCCTACCTCTCCACCCACCTTCGCTTCGGCACCCTCTCCATCCGGGAGCTCGTGAGGGAGGCCCTGGCGCAGGGGGGCGAGGGAGCCCAGGCTTGGCTGGACGAGCTCATCTGGCGGGACTTCTACCAGCAGCTCCTCTGGCACCGTCCCGAGGTGGAGCACCATGCCTTCAAGCCCGCCTTCGAGCGGCTGGCCTGGGATGAGGGGCCCGAGGCCGAGCGCCGCTTCCATGCCTGGTGCGAGGGACGGACCGGCTACCCCCTGGTGGACGCCGCCATGCGCCAGCTGGTGCAGACGGGGTGGATGCACAACCGCCTGCGCATGGTGACGGCCTCCTTCCTCACCAAAGACCTGGGTATCCACTGGTTGCGGGGAGAGCGCTTCTTCGCCCGCCACCTCCTGGACTTCGACCTGGCGGCCAACAACGGGGGCTGGCAATGGGCCGCCTCCACCGGCTGCGACGCCCAGCCCTGGTTCCGCATCTTCAATCCCGTGACCCAATCCCGGAACTTCGACCCCGAGGGAGCCTTCATCCGGCGCTACTGCCCCGAGCTGGCGCTGCTCCCGCCCAAGGCCATCCATGCCCCCTGGGAGAGCGGGGGCACCCCGGGTTACCCGAATCCCATTGTGGACCATGCCCTGGAGCGCCAGCGCACCCTGGCGCGCTTCAAGGCAGCTGGTCCCGAGGGGGAGGGCTGAGGTCGGCTGGGACTCTTTCCCCCTGCCTGTGTGCCCGTCAGTAGACCCACGGGCCCTGGGAGGAGATCGTCTTGGCGTGGAGCGTGTCACGGAAGTACATCATCACCCCCCTTGGCTGCCTGCTGCCGCCCATGTCCTTCCTCTGAGGGGCATCGGTACACTCCCGCTCGGCAAGGGAGGCATCCCCGGGTAATCTGGTTGTTTACGAACCCGGGGTCCTTGGGCGGATCCCTTTGCGCACGAGGGCGCCATGAGCGAGTCCGTGAAGAAGAAGTATCCGGTCTTCCTGCCGAAGACCGAGTTTCCCATGAAGGCGGACCTGCCCCAGCGGGAGCCCAAGCGGCTTGAGCGCTGGAAGGCGGAAGGGCTCTACCAGAAGATCGAGGCCCGCCGCCGCGCCGACAACGCCGCCGGGAAGGGCAGGGGGCGCCGCATCCTCCATGACGGTCCCCCCTATGCCAACGGGGCCATCCACATCGGGCACGCCCTCAACAAGATCCTCAAGGACATCGTGGTCAAGTCCCTCTGGCTGGACGGCTATGAGTCCCCATACATCCCCGGCTGGGACTGCCACGGCCTCCCCATCGAGCACGCCGTGGAAAAGGACCTGGGCCCCAAGCGCCGGGAGATGCCCAAGAGTGAGTTCCTGGCCAAGTGCCGGGCATACGCCCACAAGTGGGTGGACACCCAGCGCACGGGTTTCCAGCGCCTGGGTGTGCTGGGCGACTGGGATGCCCCCTACGTCACCATGGAGCCCAAGTTCGAGGCCGCCGTGGTGCGCCTCATGGGCCAGCTCTTCGAGCGGGGGGCCGTGCGCCGCAAGCTCAAGGTGGTCCACTGGAGCTATGGGGCCCGCACCGCCCTGGCCGAGGCCGAGGTGGAATACGCCGACAAGACCAGCCCCGCCATCACGGTCGCCTTCGCTGTGCCCGAGGCCGAGGCCAGGCGACTGGAGCTGCCCACCCCCCTCTACCTGCCCATCTGGACCACCACCCCCTGGACCCTGCCGAGCAACCTGGCCATCGCCATGCACCCCGACATGGAATATGCCGTGGTGAAGGCCGAGGACCGGTACTACGTCGTGGCCGTCAGCCTCCTGGAGGACTTCCAGAAGAAGCTGGGCCAGACCCTGCACACCAAGGAAATCCGCAAAGGTGGCGAGTTCCAGAGCCTGAAGGCCCTGCACCCCTGGATCGAGCGCGAGAGCCCGGTGCTCCTGGCGGACTACGTCACCGCCGACACCGGCACCGGCCTAGTCCACACCGCCCCTGATCATGGTGTGGACGACTTCGGCCTGGCCAACCACCTGGGCCTGCTCCAGCTGGTGGGACCCGATGGCAAGTTCGTGGCTGCGGTCAACGATCCCGAGCTGGAGGGGAAGAACATCTTTGACTGCAATCCCCTGGTGGTGGCCAGACTCCAGGCCAACGGCTCGCTCCTCCACGAGGAGAAGCTGCAGCACAGCTATCCCCACTGCTGGCGCACCAAGACCCCCATCTTCTTCCGGGCCACGGAACAGTGGTTCATCACTATGGACGACGAGCTGGGACAGACCGGGCAGAGCCTGCGGGAGCTGGGCCTGGAGGGCGTGGACAGCACCGCCTGGGTGCCCGCCCAGGGACGCAACCGCATCCACGCCATGATCAGCGGCCGCCCCGACTGGTGCATCAGCCGCCAGCGCGCCTGGGGCACGCCCATCACCGTGCTGCGCTGTGCCGACTGCGGCGAGCCCCTGGTGCTGCCCGAGATCTTCGAGAAGGCGGCTGCCGCCATCGAGCAGGGGGGCATCGAGGCCTGGGCCGACCTGCCCGTGGAGCAGCTCAAGCCCGCCGGGGCCACCTGCGCCCAGTGCGGCTCCAGCGCCCTCCAGAAGGAGACGGACATCCTGGATGTCTGGATCGACTCCGGGGTCTCCGCCACGGTGGTCACCCGCATCTTCCCGGACCTCAAGCCCGAGGATTACGGCCACTTCATCTACCTGGAGGGCTCGGATCAGCACCGCGGCTGGTTCCACTCCTCCCTCCTCTTCAACCTGGCGGCCAGCGGTCAGAAGCCCTACGACACCGTGGTGACCCACGGCTTCGTTCTGGACGGCAAGGGCCAGAAGATGTCCAAGTCCCTGGGCAACGTGATCACCCCCGAGGAGATCATGAAGACCCTGGGTGCCGACATCCTGCGCCTCTGGGTAGCCAGCGTGGACTTCAGCGAGGACGTGCGCATCTCCAAGGACATCCTGGACCGCAACGCCGACGCCTACCGCAAGATGCGCAACACTCTGCGCTTCCTCCTGGGGGCCGTCTCGGCCTTTGATCCCGCTTCAGAGCTGCCCGAGCAGGAGTGGACCCCCCTGGACCGCTGGGTCTGGAATGCTTTCCTGTCCCTGGCCAGGGAGCTGAAGGATGCCTACGGTTCCTTCGACTTCATCCGGGCCACCCAGGCCCTCCTCTCCTTCTGCCAGCTGGAGCTCTCCGGGCGCTACTTCGAGATCATCAAGGACCGCCTCTACTGCGACGCCGCCGACAGCCTGCGCCGCCGCAGCTGCCGCACCGTCTGCCGCCGGTTGGCCGAGGGCTTGGCCATCCTGGCCGCCCCCCTCATCAGCTTCACGGCGGACGAGGCCTGGGAGCACATCCCGGGGGTGGAAGGCAGCGTCTTCGAACAGCGCTTCCCTGAGGGGGCCTTCAGTCCCGCCTCGGACGCCTGGGAGACCCTCTGGGAGGTCCGTGAGGCTGTGCAGGCCGCCATGGAGCCCCACCGGGCCGCCAAGACCATCGGCACCAGCCTGGATGCAGAGGTCACCGTCACCCTGCCCGCTGCCCGCCGGGCCCTCCTGGAGGCCACGGGCGAAGGCCTGGAGGAGCTCTTGGTGGTCTCGGGTCTCAAGCTGATGGATGGTGAGGGCCTGGAGGTCGAGGTGAAGGCTCATGAGGGCACCAAGTGCCCCCGCTGCTGGAACCACAAGGGTGGAGCCGGTGAAGGCGACGATGCCGCGCTCTGCCCCCGCTGCTGGGAGGTCGTCCGGACCGGGGCCAGCGCGTGAAGGCCTCCCGCGTCGCCCGCCTCCCCTGGCTCCTGCTGCCGTGCCTGGCCCTGGTGGCCGACCTGGGCTCGAAAGCCCTGGTGCTGCAGCGGATCGCGCCGGGGGAGAGTGTCCCTGTCATCCCGGGCTTCTTCAGCCTCACCCTGGGCTTCAACCCTGGCGCCGTCTTCGGCAGCTTCGCCGGGGCCTCGGCGGGCTTCCGCTCCTGGCTCTTCCTGGGGGTGGGCATCGTGGCTGTGCTCTACTTCGGCTATGAGTTCCTGAAGGCCGCCACCCCCACCATGCTGCGCTGGGCCTATGGCCTGGTGCTGGGGGGTGCCCTGGGCAACGGCCTGGACCGGGTCTTCCGGGGCTCCGTGGTGGACTTCCTCGACGTCCAGTTCGGCTCCTGGCACTACTGGACCTTCAACATCGCTGACAGTTGTATCGTCGTCGGGGTCATCCTCCTGCTCCTGGGCATCCTGCGCCACTCGCGGCGGGGGTGACGGCAGACCCGGGTTCGGGGTAGGGTTCCTTCATGGCCGGAACCGCGCATCCCAACCCCCCTGAACTGGATTTCCTCATGGCTCTGGGCCGGGCTCTCCTGGTCACCGGAACCCCGGCCCACCGCTTCGAGGAGACCATGGGGCAGGTGGCCCTCAAGCTGGGCCTTCAGGCCCAGTTCTTCGCCATCCCCACCGGCTTCTTCAGCTACATCACCCTGGAGGGGAAGCAGCACACCTTCCTGGTGCGGGGCCGCACGGATGCCATGGACCTGGGACGCACCGCCCAGCTCTTCGATCTGGTCCGGGCCGTGCTGGAGGACCGGCGCAGTCTGGAAGAGGCCCTGAAGCGGGTGGAGGCCATCCTGGAAGCCCCCGACCGCCATCCCAAGCGACTGCTGGTGCCGGCCAACGCCCTGCTCTCCGCCTGTGTCACCACCTTCCTGGGGGGTGGCTGGCGGGAACTCGTGCTGGGGGCCCTGTTGGGCGGCTGCATCGGGTTCATGCTGGGGCTCTTCGGTCCGCGGCCCACCCTCCGCCGGGTCCAGCCCGTGGTGGGAGCGGCCTTCGCGAGCTTGGCCAGCCTCTTCCTCTGTCACTGGCTGGGCCAGGTCTCCTTCCTGGTGGTCACCCTGGGGGCCGTCATCGTCCTGGTGCCCAGCCCCGGCATCGTGATGGCCACCAACGAGATGGCCACAGACAACCTCCTCGCAGGCTCGGCCCGCAGTCTCCACACCCTCCTGGACCTTGGCCAGCTGGCCACGGGCATGGTCCTGGCGCAGCGCATCGGGCTGCACTGGTTCAAGGCCACCCTGGATGTCCATCCCCACCCCCTCCCCGGCTGGGTGCAGCTGCTGGGGATGGTCCTGGTGGCCCCTGCCTTCGTGGTGCTCTTCAACGCCCGCTGGAAGGACTTCACCCCCATGCTCCTGGCCTGCATCGTGGCCTTCGGTGGCTCCCGCCTGGCGGGAGACTGGCTGGGGCCCGAGTTCGGGGCCGGCGTGGCGGCCTACCTCCTGGGTGTGGGGAGCATCCTCTGGGCCCGGCGCTGGCGGCAGTCCCCCTTCATTCCGCTGCTTCCGGCCATGGTGCTCCTGGTGCCCGGCACCATCGGTGTGCAGAGCTTCGCCCTGCTGGGGAACCAGCATGTGGCCACGGGCCTCGAGAGTGCCCTCCAGATGGCCCAGGTGGCCATGGCCATCCTGGTGGGGCTGCTCCTCAGTCGAGTCACCGTGGATCCCAGGAAGGCCCGGAAACTTCCCCCGCTCAGGTCCTGATGCGACACTGGGGGCCGAGGTGAGGACCATGGAAGCCAAGGTGATGCGCTGCGCCTCCTGTGGCGCCCAGGTGGGAGAGGACGATGTCCAGTGTCCCTACTGCAGGTCCCAGCTGGCCACAGTCTCCTGCCCCCACTGCTTCGGGATGGTCTCCCTGCGCTCCCGCTACTGCCACCACTGCGGAACCCAGGTGGAAGTCCTGGAGCAGGTGGAGGGCTCGGACTACCACTGCCCGGGCTGCAGCGAGAAGCTCCTCAACACCCCCGTGGGCGGACTCGACCTCCTCCAGTGCCCGGGGTGCGCCGGTATATGGCTGGCCCGGGAGCGCTTCGAGGATCTGGCCAAGGTCCGGGCCGACCGCAACCTGGCCCTTCCGGGCGAGGCGGCGGGCCTTGCCGCCCTGCCTGCAAAGACTGAGCCCGTCCGCTACCGGAAATGCCCGGTCTGCAGCAAGTTTATGAACCGGGTCAACTATGCCCGCATCTCCGGGATCATCCTGGACTCCTGCCGGGATCACGGTCTCTGGTTCGATCGGGACGAGCTCCGTCAGGTGTTGGCCTTTGTGGACGGCGGTGGACTGGACAAGGCGAGGGCCCGGGAGCGGATGAAGCTGGAGGAGGAGCGTCGCCAGGCCCAGTCCGCCGTTGCCATGCAGGGATCCCAAGGAGGACTCGGCATGGGGGGCGACTTCTCGGAGTGCGAGGGCAGGCTCGGCTACCGTTCCGGAAGCATCCTCGCGGACCTGGTCCTGGGTGCCGCCACCACCCTCTGGCGCCACTTCCGGCCATGACCGCCAGGCTGTTCCTCTGCCTGCTGTCCCTCTCGTTGCACGTCTTCGCGGCAACTCCCCCGGGCTTTGTCCGCGCCCTCCGGTCCTTGGAACAGCGGCGAGGCGGGCGCATCGGGGTGGCCGTACTGGAGCCGGGCAGGGGGCTGCGCCTGGCCTACCGGGCCCAGGAGCGTTTCCCCCTGTGCAGCACCTTCAAGCTTCTGGAGGTGGGCCTTGTGCTCCAGAGGGTGGATGCCGGAACGGAGCGCCTGGAACGCCGCATCCCCCTGCACAGGGCCGATCTGCTGCCTCATTCCCCCGTGTGCAGTGCCCGGGTGGGGGAGGGCACTCTCAAGGTGGGTGAACTCTGCGAAGCGGCCATCACCGTGAGTGACAATGCGGCGGGAAATCTGCTGCTGGAGGGTTTGGGTGGTCCCCAAGGCCTCACGGCGGGCCTGCGGCACCTGGGAGATGGCGTGACCCGTCTGGACCGCAGGGAACCGGATCTCAATGAGAATCGTCCAGGAGATCCTCGGGATACCACGACCCCCGAGGCCATGGCCCGGAGCGCTTCGCGCCTCATCGAGGGTCCTGTCCTCACCCCGGCTTCCCGGCGGCGATTGCGGGCCTGGATGGCGGGTTGTACCACCGGGGGCAATCGCTTACGGGCCGGGCTCCCCTCCTCGTGGAGGGTCCTGGACAAGACCGGCACCGGGCCGCGGGGTGCCGTGAACGATGTGGCGCTTGTGGAGCGCCCGGGGTCCCCCACCCTGTTACTGGCGGTATACACCTCCGGTGGCCGGGGGGATCTGGCTGAGCAGGAGGCTGTCCTTGTGGCGGTGGCCAGGCTTGTGGCTGCGGAACTGGGGCCCTGACCGGGTCAGGAGCGCTGCGGCGACCGCAGGAAGGCCTCGATGAGCCTCCAGGCGATGCTGGCGGAGCCCGGGATCTCGGGCAGACTCTCCCGGGTGAACCATCCGGCCTCCAGGAGTTCCCCGGGGTCGGGGTTGAGTTCCCCGCCCGCATAGTCGGCCTGGAAGCCCACCATGAGCGAGTTGGGGAAGGACCAGGGCTGGCTGCCGAAGTAGCGGAGGTTCTTCACGGTGATGCCCGCCTCCTCCAGGACCTCCCGGTGGACCGCATCCTCCAGGGTTTCCCCTGCCTCCACGAAGCCTGCCAGGACTGAGAAGAAAGAGTAGCGGTGCTGGCGGTTCCGGGCCAGCAGGATCCGGTCGCCATCCACCACGGAGACGATGACCGCCGGGCAGATCTGGGGATAGTAGACCTGGCCGCAGGCCGGACAGGCCTTGGCCCACTCCTCCGCCCGCAGTTCCAGACCGCTGCCGCAGGCCCCGCAGAGACGGTGGGCCCGGTCCCATCCGGCAAGCAGGTTGGCCCGCCCGGCGAGGGCGAAGGCCTCCTCCCCCAGCAGTCCGAAGAGGGAGCGGATCTCCCGCCAGGCGAAACCCTCCGGGAGGGGCAGGGCGGCGTCCCGCCGGAGCATCAGTCCCCTGCGGGAAGGGCTCTGTCCCAGGGGGAGTCCTGCGGCGGGGTCGATCCCCAGGAGGGGCAGATCCGAGGACTCCAACAGACCCGGCTCCGGGCCCCGCTCACGGATCAAAGCCCTGTCCTGGTCCACCACTACCCAGAGATCCGGGAGATCCTTGCAGGGGCCGAGCACTCTGCCTGGGATGAAGCTCATGGAGGGTCTCCGGAAGCCCGGGCCTTCAAGGCTCGGAGGTGCTGCGCTGGTCCTTGGCCGCCTTCCAGCGGGCCACCTCTTCAGGGGCCAGGGTCTGCCCCCACTTGAAGGCCCAGGTGCCGAAGGGCTCCAGCAGGCCGTAGAGCTCCCGTCCCAGCTCCGTGAGCCGGTAGCCGCCTTCGCCATGCAGGACCAGGCCGGCTTGGCGCAGGTCCTTCAGGCGGGCGTTGAGGATGGCGGGTGAGATGGACTCGCAGGCGCTCTGGATCCCCCGGAAGGTGGCGGGCCCCCGGCTCAGTTGCCAGAGGATCCCCATGGCCCAGCGGCGCCCCAGGAGGTCGAAGAGCGCCATGATGGGCGCCCCTGACTGGGAGCCGCGGACGGGGGTGCCTGGAAGGGGAATGGCCATGGGGAGCAGACGCAGAGAGGGTTCAGACGCAGTGTTATCCGGATAGTGTAGCCCGAGGGGGGCGGGAAGCCGCGCTCCCTCAGTGGGGGGCCTCGGCCTTCAGCTCCTGGAGCGTCCGGCCGCCGATGCCGATGGCGTCCGCCGGGTGCTCCGCGATGAAGACGATGAACTTGGCCTCGGGGATCCCGGTCACCTGGGCGGCGGTTGCCGTCAGGGAGCTGATCAGGCTCTTCTTGGTCTCCGGGGGGAGGGACTGTATGGCGACTTGGATGACGGGCATGGGAGGGCCTTTCTGGAAGCCTGCCCCCTGGGCAGGTGGGTGCTACAGAAAAAATAGTAGCTATGAAAAAGATAGCAAGTGAAATTCTTCTCGCCTCGATGCATAGTTCGCATGCTAATATTTCGTATGCGAAATGAATCTTCTGCCTCCACGAGCCTCGAAGGTGCCGATGAGACGGCCCTGGCGGTGGCTGAGGCCTTCAGGCACATCCAGTTCCTGCGCCAGCGGCTGCTGGGGCGCCGGCTCGCGGTCCACGGGCTTCCCCCGGCCCAGGGGGCCTGCCTGCGGGCCCTCGGTGACCATGGCGAGATGACCCAGCGGGAGCTGGGCCGGGTCCTGGACCTGAGTCCGGCGGCCCTCACCGGCCTGCTGCAGCGCATGGAGTCCTCCGGGTTGGTGGAGCGCTGGAGTGATCCCGGGGACCAGCGGGTCATGCGGGTCCGTCCCGGGGAGACCGGCAGGGCGCTCCAGGCCAAGGCCGGTGAGGCCCATCGCTGGATCCTGGACCAGACCCTCCTTCCCCTTCCCGAGGCGGACCGTCTGGAGCTCCTCCGGCTCCTGCGGGCCGTAGGGGCGAATTTCGAGGCGGCATCCGGGACCCGCTGAAGCCTTTCCCGGCCATTCCTGCGGTCTTCCCTCCGGGAGTCGATCGCCCACCCATCCCACATGAGGCACACCATGGGCAAGAGCCCCAAGGAGAATCTGGTCTTCGGCATCCTGATGGTCACCGGCATGGTGATCGGGATGACCCTCTACAATCTCGTCCTGCACCTGGGGTTCCGGCTCCAGGTCCTTCCCCGTCTCGCCCTGGGCTTCTGGCCTGGCTTTGCCGTGGCCTTCGTGCTGGAGGCCCTTCTGGTGGGGCGGCTCGCCCATTGGGTGGCCCACCGGGTGGCTTGCCCCGTGGAGCGCCCCCGACGGCATCTGGTGACCCTGAAGGCCGTCATCATGGGGACGATGGTCACTCTCATGTCGGTCTATGGTGCGCTTCTCCACGGGCAGGGCGGCAGCGGCTTCGGCAGCCTCTACCTTTCCACCCTCTGGAAGAACGCACTGGCGGCGGTGCCCTTGAACCTCCTGGTGGTCACGCCCCTGGTGCTCCGCACGCTCCAGTGGATCTTCCCCCCGGCCAAGGCTGCGCAGATACTGGAGGGATGACCCGTCCCGGCCTGCCCTTCCGCAAGTACCACGCCCTGGGCAATGACTACATCGTCATGGATCCGCAGCAGCACCCCATCCGGCTCAACCCGGAGCGGGTGGCGCGGATCTGCCACCGGGAGCGGGGTGCAGGCTCCGACGGCATCCTGCTGGGTCCCCTGGGGGCTGCGGAGCCCTTTGAGGTGCGGATCTACAATCCCGACGGGGGTGAGGCCCAACGCAGCGGCAACGGGCTCCGGATCTTCGCCCAGTATCTGCGGGACGCGGGTTATCTGAAAGGGGAGTCCGGCACCATCACCTCCCCCGCGGGTGAGGTGCCCCTCTGTTTCCTGCCAGGGGGGCTCATCGAGCTTGACCTGGGCCTGCCCCGCTGGGAGGCCGGTTCGCTGCCCTTCGCGGGGGTGGGGCCCGACGAGCCCATCGAGGCCTACCCCCTGGACCTGGGGGGTGAGGCGGTGCCCATCCATGGCGTGAGCGTGGGCAATCCCCACGCTGTCATCCTGGGGCTGCCCGTCACCCCGGAGACCGCTCGGCGCCTGGGTCCCCTGGTTGAGCACCACCCCCTCTTCCCCGAGCGCGTGAATGTGCAGTTCGTGGAGGTCCTGGATCGCCGCCGCATCCGCCTGGAGATCTGGGAGCGGGGGGCGGGCTACACCCTGGCCTCTGGTACCAGTTCCAGCGCCGTGGCCTCGGTCTGCCGGCGTCTGGGCCTGGTGGACGATGATGTGACCCTGGAGATGCCCGGGGGCGAATTGCGGATCCGTTTCGTGGAGGGTCGCATCCTCCTGGCCGGGCCCGTCACCTATGTCTACGAAGGAATCTGGCCCGAGGAGGGGTGATGGACGCGGTCGTTTTCCAGCCTGATATCGAGCGCATGGCCGACTGGACCCTGCGCCTCTGCGCGGTGGAGACCACCACTGGGCAGGAGGCCCGCCTGATGCCTCTGCTCACGGAGCTCTTCACCGAGCTGGGGGCCGAGCTCCACTGGCAGCCTGTAGAGGGCGGGCGCAGGAACCTCCTGGCCACATGGGGGGAGCCCAAGCTGCTCTTCAGCACCCACTTCGACACCGTTCCCCCCTTCATCCCGCCCCACCGCAGCGGCAACAGGCTGCATGGGCGCGGCACCTGCGACGCCAAGGGCATCCTGGTGGCCATGAGCGAAGCCATCCGGGGGCTCCTGGCCGCAGGGTACCGGGACATCGCCTTCCTGGGGGTGGTGGGTGAGGAGACCGACAGCCTGGGGGCACGCATCGCCCTGGAACTGGCCAGCCGCATGCCCCGCTTGGCGGCGGTCATCAATGGCGAGCCCACCCAGGGCATCCTGGCCACGGGCCAGCGGGGTTCGGCCCACCTGAACCTGCGCTGCCAGGGCAAGGCGGCCCACAGCGGCACGCCGGAAGAGGGCATCAACGCCGCCTTCCCCATGCTGGACTGGATCAGGGCCCTCCGGGACCTGCCCGAGCGCCGGGATCCCCTCCTGGGGCCCGAGGTCTGGAATCTGGGCACCCTCCAGGCGGGCCGCGCCATCAACGTGGTTCCCGACGAGGCCGAGGCCAAGGTCTTCGCCCGCACGGTGCCGGGCACCACCTTCTCCAAGGATGTGATCCGCCTGACCCCCGCGTGCGGAGTGGTGGAGGTCCTCTTTGAGCGCGCCCCGGAGATCTTCCCCCAGATCGAGGGCTTCCCCTTCGCCCCGGTGCCCTTCGCCTCCGATGCCCACACCCTCCGCGGACTCGCCCGGGACCGCTTCGTGGCCATGACGGGGCCCGGCTCCATCCGGGTGGCCCACACCCAGGACGAGTACCTGGACCTGGAGGAGGCGGGGGAGGGTGCCCGCCAGTACTTCGCGTTGGGGCTCCATCTCCTCCGGAACCGCTGAGGGTCAAGCTTCCCCCATGCGACCAGGGCTCAAGTCCGGGGGGCTGTCGGGACGATTAAACCCTGGGGAAGGACCCCAGGGAGGACATCATGGCGATGGGGCTTTTCAGCAAGCTCAAGGGCAAGATCCTCCTCCTCACCCTGGTGCCCATGGTGGTGCTCTTCCTGGCGGCCTGGCTGGTCCTCATGCCGCTCATCGAGCGCAGCATGCTGACGGCCCGTCGGGAGTACCTCCAGCACCTCACCGAGTCCCAGGTCGCCATGCTGGAAGGCCTGGAGGAGGGGGTGAAGGCCGGCAAGCTCACCCCGGCCGAGGCCAGGAACCGGGCCCTCGAGAATATCAAGGGGGTGCGCTTCGGCAAGACCGGCTACTTCTATGTCTTCACCGAGGATCTCAAGGTCGTCACCGTTCCCATCAAGCCCGAGATGGAGGGCAAGGATGTCAGTGGCTTCAAGGATGCCAAGGGGCAGCTGATCTATGTGGAGCTCAACCGCTTGGGGCATGAGAGCGGAGGTGGCTTTCTGAGACTCATGTTCGCCAAGCCCGGCAAGGAGGGGGTCTTCCCCAAGCTGAACTATGTGGTCACCTTCAAGCCCTGGGGCTGGAACATCGGGACCGGGGTCTACCTGGATGACCTCCAGGCCCAGATGCGGACCTACACCCTGGGCATCCTCGGGGGTTTCGTGCTCCTGGCGGTGCTGATCGCCCTGGTGGTCCGCGTCTTCGCCACCCGGATGGTCCGCCCCCTCCGGGATCTGGTGGAGGGCCTCCGCACCAGCGATCTCTCCCGCAGTCTCGCCATCCAGAGCCGCGATGAGATCGGGGAGGCGGCCGAGGCCTTCAATGGCTACAACGCCAATCTGAAGGAGCGGATCCTGGAGGTATCAGGCTATGCCGACCGGGTCGCCTCGGGGAGCACTGAGCTCTCCGCCTCCGCCTCCGAGATGGCCCGGGCCATGGACGAGATCGCCCGGGTGGGTGAGCAGCTCAGAACCGCTGGAGAGCAGGTCTCCGAGGCCATGGGGGACCTGGCCCAGAGCGCAGCCATGGCCGCCCAGCTTACTGAAGAGGGCCAGCGGGAGAGCCGCCAGGCCGTGGAGGACACTGAGCGCAGCGCCGGGGCCGGGCAGGAGACGGTGCGCAACATGGAGCAGATCCGGGATGCCACGGACCGCATCGTCCAGACCGTCCGGGTGATCCAGGAGATCGCCCGCCAGACCAACCTCCTCTCCCTCAACGCCGCCATTGAAGCCGCCAAGGCTGGGGTCCACGGCAAGGGCTTCGCGGTGGTGGCCGAAGAGGTGCGCAAGCTGGCGGACCGCTCCCGCACCGCCGCCAAGGATGTGGAGGAGCTGACGGCCCTCACGGGCCATGTGGTCCAGGCCGGTGCCGACAGCGTCCAGGTGACCATGCAGAGTCTGGAGTCCATCCGGACCCGCATTCAGGGCGTGGCCGAGCACATCGAGCGGGTGGGAGCTTCGGTAAGGGCTCAGGCAGGCACCAGTGAGGATGTGACCCGCCGGATGGCCGAGACCGGCGAGGGCCTGGCCCAGAATGCCGCCGCCACCCACGAGCTCACCGCCACGGTTCAGGAGGTGGTCCGCACCGCCGACGACCTCTCCGGGGTTGCCGAGGGGCTGCGGAATCTGGTCCAGCGTTTCAGGGTCTAAAGCCCCAACCGCTCCCGGATCCGGGGAGCTGCGGGGCGACTGGAGAGCAGCTCGAGGCCGCCAGGAAAGGTGAGGATCACCCTCCCGGCCTCGGCGGGGCGGATGCCGATGACCGCCTCCGGGCGGACCATGAGGTGGCGGTGGATCCGCAGGAGCCCGGCTCCGGGGAAGCGCTCCTCCACCATGGCCAGGCTGGTCCAGGGCGTCTGGAAGCGGCCCCCGGCATGGGCCCAGACCACCTCCTCCACCACCTCGAAGTGCGTGGTCCGGGAGAACTCCAGGAAGACTATCCCGGTGCCGGCCTTCACGGGGTAGCGCCCGGGGCGGCCCCGGGGCGTGCTGGGCTGGGGGCGGCGCTCCCGGAGCCGGGCCAGGCAGAGCTCCAGGCGCTCGGCCCGGACGGGCTTCAGGAGGTAGTCCAGGGCCGCAGCCTCGAAGGCCTCCACGGCGTGGTCGGCGAAGGCCGTGACAAAGACCACCGGCACCGGTTCGGGCAGGGCTTCGGCCACCTCCAAGCCACTGCTTCCGGGCATCCGGATGTCCAGGAAGAGGGCGTCCAGGGCCGGACCCCGCTCCAGCCAGGCCAGGAGGCTGTCCCCGTCCTCGAACTCGGCCAGGACCTCGCAGCCCGTCTGCTGGAGCATGCGCACCAGGCGCCGCCGGTTCAGGGCCTCGTCTTCGGCCACGGCCACCTTGAGGGCTTCAGGGTTCACGGGCCACCTCCGGGGAAAGTCGGATGCAGGCCCGGGTCCAGCCTGCCTCGGAGCGCATGTCCAAGCGGGCCCCGCCCAGGAGGGCCAGACGCTGGCGCAGGTTGCCGAGGCCGGTGCCCTCGCGGGCCCTCTCCGGGCTCCAGGTGGGACCCTCATTCTCGACTTGAAGGACCACTGTGCCATCCGGCTCCCGCCGACCCCTGATCTGCAGCCGCCCACCGCCTTTGAGACGGGAGAGACCGTGCTGGATGGCATTCTCTGCCAGGGGCTGGAGGAGCAGGGGTGGAGCGGGCAGGGCATCCAGGGCCGGGTCCCAGGTCCAGCTCACCTGAAGGCGCCCCTCGAGCCGCAGGGACTCCAGGGCCAGGTACTGGGTCACCAGCTCCCGCTCCTGGCCCAGGGGGCAGCGGAGCTGGCGGCCATAGCGGGTGAGCCGTCTGAGGAGGTCGGCCAGATCCAGGAGGGCCGTCTCGGCCTTGTCCGGGTCCTCGTGGATGAGCTCGGCGATGCCCCCCAGGGCGTTGTAGAGCACATGGGGATCGAGTTGGGCCTGCAGGGAGAGGGCCTGGGCCTCCCGGGAGTGGATCGCCAGGGTTGCCTCCCTGGCTTCAGCCAGAAGGCGCTCCCGCTCCGCCACATCCTTTTCCGCGATGAACCAGCCAATAGCGGAGCTGAGGGGGAGGTGCAGCAGCTCGAAGAAGGCCCACCAGGGCAGGCCGCTGTGGACCAGCCGATCCCGGACCACGGGTCCCATGAAGAGCCCCTCCATGGGCTGATCCCCCAGCCAGAGACGGAGGGTGATCGCCGCCAGGGCCAGCCAGAGGGCATTGACCGCCACGGCCTGTCCCAGGCCCCGCAGGTGGGAGGGCCGGGTCCGCTCATCCCCTGTCCAGAGCCAGGGCAGGGGGGCCAGGAGGAGGTAGCCCACGGCCATGGCCAGGGGCCAGACAAGGAGAGCGGGATGAAGCCGGGGCGGCGTCATGGTCCAGCGGAGCGCCAGCAGCATGCCCACAATCAAGGGCAGCAGCCCCAGACGGGTGGGGCTGTAGCGGCGGAAGCTCAGGGGCAGGAGTTCGGGGAGTCGCATCGGGATGCGGGGGCCGGATGGAGCCGACCCCCGGTGCTCCCAGCTTAGTCGAAGAGGTTGATCCAGTAGGCATCCAGGCTGCCGTCGCCCTTGGGGATCCCGTAGACCCGCACCTTGGCGCCCGCGGTGAGGGCTGCGGCCCAGGCCGAGGTGGAGTCCAGGACCTGGACCGTGACGACTCCCGAGGCATTGGTGTACTCAGTGACCACCGTGGCATCCTGGGCGGTGGTCCCCAGGTTCACCGTCAGGGACTGGGCCGTGTCCGAGTCCTCAGGGGTGTAGCTGAGAGCCAGGCTGCCATTGGCATAGCCGGTGGTGAGGGTCTGGACACCCGTGCCCAGGCCCACGGGCAGGAAGACAGCGCTGTCCGCCGCCCACTGGCTTCCACCCCAGTCGAGGGTGCTGGCCGCCCGGCTGGCCGGGCCGCTGGTGGGCAGGGCCTGGGTCAGGAAGGCCGCCTGATCCGTGGAGGTCGTACCGGGGTGGGCGAAGGTCCACCAAGCGAAGCTGCTCCCATAGCCTGCGCTGCGGGAGAGGGTGGCATCACTGTAGGTGTGGGTGAAGGTCAGGCTGCTGCTGTCCGCCGCCGTGATCCTGCCCTCGTAGGCCGCCCGCTGGATGTCCACGGTGCCCGCCACGGGCGGGTTGGTGCTGGGGTCTGCGGCGCTCACCGCCACCTTGAAGCCTCGCCCCACGCTGGACAGGAAGTCGGTGCCCGTCGCGATGGCGGTGCTGCCCCCCTGGAGGTAATAGGCGGTATCCGCATCGATCCGCCAGGCCTGCACCACGGCGTCGCTGCCCCGCACGTAGAGCAGCTTGCTGTCCGTGTCCACTTTGACCACATGCCCCTCCCGATAGGCATTGACCAGGGTGGCTGCGCTGCTGGCGTACCACACGCGGCGGGCCTTCTGGGTGCCATCGCTCTGGAAGCGGGCGGCCACCCGGACGTACTTCCCGGCGTTGAGGGTGGAGGGGACGCTGAAGGAGGCGGTGGCCTGGGCGGGGTCGCTGTCAAGGTTGAAGAAGACCGTCCGGAGGGTACCGGTGCTCTTGAAGCTCCGATCCGAGCCATAGGGGGTCTCCACACTGAAGGAGCCTGCATCGGAGGCGACGCTCAGCACCTGCCCCGAAGTCCAGCGCTGATTGAGGGCTTCCAGGGCGCTGACCACCGCCTGGCGGACCTGGAAGTCGATGCAGTAGACCGGGGTGCTCCCCGTGTCATGGGGCACGATGAAGAGGGGGTGCCCCAGGTCGAAGTCGGCTTCCACCACGGTCGGCTGCCCGGCGCTCACCACCAGGGGGGTGTCCAGCGTCACGGGCACCGTGGCCAGGCCGGTGGCGCTGTCCGCTCCGAGGACCTTGATCTGACTCGAGGGGATCTGGCCCGAGCCATCGGCGGGGACCAGGGTGATGTCAGCCGGGGCGGCATCCACCTCCAGCACCAGGCGGGTGTAGGTCCCTGCGGGGACCTGGGTGCTGGAAATGAGCTCCGAGAGGCTGTCCAGGTCCACCAGATTGAGGCTGGTGGTGGAACTGCTGCCGTCGTAGATCACCGTGCCGGTGGAGACGGTGCCCCCCTGGGGGACCAGGGTGGCCTTGCGGAGGATCACGCCGACCTCGGACCAGTCCTCCGAGGGGGCATCGGTCAGGGCCAGGGAGACGGTGCCCGTGTTGGCCGTGGCGGTCGTGGAGCTGCCCCCGCCGCCGCAGGCGAGGGTCAGCAGGAGGGGAAGGCCCAGCAGGGCGAGGGGGATGGGGGTGTAGCGGTGGCGCATGGGTTCTCCTGGTTGGATGGGGGTTGTCAAGGAGCCTCAGGCGCCCAGCAGCAGTTCGCGCAGGTGGTCCGCGGTCTGCCGGAACTCCTGGAGCTGTTCCTGGATCCGGATCCGCTGGGCGGGGGTGAGGGTGGGGTCGACTTCCCGGATGAGGCCATGGATCTCTTCCGTCAGGGCCAGGGAGCTGGCCGCAGTCTCCTGGTGGGCCCGGATGAGATCGGCATCGCTGCTTCGGGCATCCAGGGTCAGATCCACCAGGCGCCGCCGGGCCTCCCGGAAAGCCTTGGTCCGGGCCTGCAGGGCCGCCCGGTGGCGCTCAAAGGCTCCGCGGAAGTTGGCCTGCTGGGTCTGGTCCAGGCCCAGGCGGCGGGCGATGAGTCCTGGCACATCCAGGGAAGCCTGGGGGAAGCTGAGCGTGGGGGGCGCCATCAGGCAGGGGGTGCTGAGGGCGAGGGTGGTGAAGAGGGTGGTGGCGAGCTGGGACATGGGTTCCTCCCCTTGGGCGGCGGGTTTGCGCCGTCCAGAGTGAGGAGACCACGCTCCGGCTCCCGGGGTTCAGGCCTTCAGGGGGGCTCGCCTCCGGGCGGGAGGAACTGGGAAAAGGGGGGGACGAACTGCCGGGCTCAGGCGAGGGTCGTCCACAGCAGCCAGAGGTTGAGGGCGATGACGATGAGGGCCACGGTCCAGAGCAGGAAGCGGTCCAGGGGCCCGTTGGCGTGGCGCCCCATGACCCTGCGGGAGCCGGTCAGGTGGATCTGGACCAGGATCGTGATGGGCAGCTGGACACTGAGGAGCACCTGGGACACCACCAGGGCCTTGAAGGTGTCCGTGACCAGGAGCACGCCGACCAGGGCCAGCCCCAGGGTCAGGGCCACTCCGGCCCGGCTGTGCCTCTCGTGGATGTCGTAGGGACGGTCGAAGATGCCCGCGAAGATGGAGCCCCCGGCCATGCCGGCGGTGGTGGAGGAGGCCAGTCCGGCGCAGAGCAGGGCCAGGGCGAAGATCAGCGCCGCCGAAGGCCCCAGGATGGGCCGGAGCATGGCTTCCGCCTGCTCCAGGGAATCCACCCCCACCCGGTGGGTGAAGAAGGTGGCCGCCGCCAGGAGCACCATGGCGCTGTTGATGGCCCAGCCGATGATCATGGACACCAGGGTGTCGTAGAGCTCGAAGCGCAGGTGGCTCCGGATGGCCTCCTCACCCTGCAGGTTCCACTCCCGACTCTGGATGAACTCACTGTGCAGGAAGAGGTTGTGGGGCATGACCACCGCCCCCAGGACGCTCATGAGCACCAGAGTCGAGCCCGGGGGGAAGCTGGGCTTCACCCAGCCCACCACGGCGGCGCTCCAGTGGATCTTCACCAGCAGCAGCTCGAAGAGGAAGCCGAGTCCGATGAGGGAGACGAAGCCCACGATGATCTTCTCGATGACCCGGTAGGTGTTCCCCAGGAGCAGGAAGCCCACCACCACGGTGGTGAGGAGGGCCCCCAGCTTGAGGGGCAGGTGGAAGAGCATCCCCAGGGCGATGGCGCCCCCCAGGATCTCCGCAAAGGCTGTGGCGACGGCGGCCAGGACCGCCGTTCCCAGGGCCGGGCGGGAGATCCACTTGGGGA
The DNA here is from genome assembly GCF_963677305.1 of uncultured Holophaga sp. Lineage (GTDB taxonomy): Bacteria > Acidobacteriota > Holophagae > Holophagales > Holophagaceae > Holophaga. Next base: position 2,598,348 of record NZ_OY781925.1, on the reverse strand, counting down.
GGAAGCGGGTGGCCCCCTCCGAGAGGCAGAGCCCCGTCACGATGCCCAGGTGGGCGGCGTTGTGCTGGAGGATGATCAGGAAGATCGTGCTCAGGGTGACGATCCAGAGGATCGGGTAGCCGAAGCCCGCCCCGGCGGCCATGTTGGAGGCCCAGTTCCCCGGGTCGATGAAGCCCACGGCCACCAGCATCCCCGGTCCCAGGTAGCGCAGCGGGTTCAGCGCCCCGGCCAGGGGGCGGCGGGAGTGCAGACGGGCTTTGAAATCAGTCCAGGACATGGGTCAAGCCTAACGGAGTGTGGCTCGGCCACAGAGCCTTGGATGCCGCGGCAAGCAGGATCTTCACTCCAATCCCGGCGCAGGTCTGTGCCAAGATGGGGGCCTACCCGACTTAGGAGGAATCCATGATCAGCCTTCCGACCTCTCTGGCTTTCTTCCGTGGGGGGGATGATGCCGCCGCCATGGCCGTGGCCGGGCTGGCCTGCGGGGCCATCGCCCTCATCGGGCTCATCGCGCTGGCCATCACCATCTGCATCATCCTCTTCATCGGGAGCTGCCTGAAGCGCGTGCCGCCCCCCTACCGGAAGATGGAGCCCGCCATGGTCTGGCTGCTCATCATCCCGGTCTTCAACCTGGTGTGGAACTTCTTCGTCTTCAAGGCGGTCTCCGAGTCCTTCCAGGGATACTTCGAGAGTGAGGGGCGCACGGATCAGGGTGACTGCGGCAAGAACCTCGGCCTGGCCTACAGCATCGTCAGCTGCGTCTGCGTCATCCCCTGGGTGGGCGGCCTGGCGGGGCTGGCGGCCCTGGTGCTCCTCATCATCACCCTGGTGAAGTTCAACGGATTCAAGAAGCTCCTGCCGGCCTGAGGAGGATGCCATGAGCCTGCCCCTCGCCCAGCGCCCTGCCTGGAAGGCCCTGGAGGCCGAGTACCGCAGCCTCGCCCCGCAGCATCTCCGGGAGCTCTTTGCCGCTGATCCGGAGCGGGGCACGCGGCTCACCTGCGAGGGGGCCGGGCTCTTCCTCGACTACTCCAAGCACCGGGTGACGGACCGGACCCTGGGGCTCCTGCGGGATCTGGCCCGGGACTGCGGCCTGGAGTCGGCCCGGGAGGCCATGTTCGCAGGGCAACGCATCAACACCACCGAAGACCGGGCTGTCCTCCACACCGCCCTCCGCGCCCCCCGGGGGACCCAGGTCATCGTGGACGGGCACGATGTGGTACCGGGGGTCCACGAGGTCCTGGACCGCATGGCGGCCTTCGCCGAGCAGGTCCGCTCCGGGGCCTGGCTGGGGGCCACGGGGCGGCGCATGCGCCACGTGGTCAACATCGGCATCGGGGGCTCGGACCTGGGACCGGTCATGGCCTTCGAGGCCCTGCGCCACTTCGCCACGCCTGAACTGGTCTTCCACTTCGTCTCCAACGTGGATGGCACCGACCTGATGGAGGCCCTGCGGGGGCTGGACCCGGCGGAGACCCTCTTCATCATCTCCAGCAAGACCTTCACCACCCAGGAGACCATGACCAACGCCCAGTCGGCCCGGGCCTGGTTCCTGGAGGGACTGGCGGACGAAGGGGCCATCGCCCGACACTTCGTGGCCGTCAGCACCAACGCGGACAAGGTGCAGGCCTTCGGCATCGATACCGCCCACATGTTCGGCTTCTGGGACTGGGTGGGCGGGCGCTACTCCATGGACAGCGCCATCGGGCTCTCCATCCTGCTGGCCATCGGCCCCGAGGGCTTCCGGGAGCTGCTCTCGGGCTTCCGGGCCATGGACGAGCACTTCCGCAGCGCCCCCCTGGAGGCCAACCTGCCAGTGACCATGGCCCTGCTGGGGGTCTGGTACACAGGCTTCTTCGGGGCCCAGACCGTGGCCGTGCTGCCCTACGACCAGTATCTCAAGCGCTTCCCGGCCTACCTCCAGCAGCTCACCATGGAGAGCAACGGCAAGGGGGTGACCCTGGACGGGCAGCCCGTGGGGGTGCCCACCGGACCGGTCTACTTCGGGGAACCCGGCACCAACGGCCAGCACTCCTTCTACCAGCTCATCCACCAGGGGACCTTGCTCATCCCCTGCGATTTCATCGCCTTCGCCCACAGCCTCAACCCCGTGGGACGCCACCACGACATCCTGCTCTCCAATGTCCTGGCCCAGGCCGAGGCCCTGGCCTTCGGCAGGACCGCTGAGGAGGTCCGGGCAGAGGGGGTGTCGGAATCCCTGGTGCCCCACCGCAGCTTCCCGGGCAACCGCCCCTCCAGTCTCATCCTGGCCGAACGTCTGACCCCGAAAGTGCTGGGCTCCCTGGTGGCCCTCTACGAGCACAGCGTCTTCACCCAGGCGGTCATCTGGGGCATCAACGCCTTCGACCAGTGGGGCGTGGAGCTGGGCAAGGTCCTGGCTGGCCGCATCCTCCCGGAGCTGGAGGCCGGTGTGGACCCCGCCCTCGCCCACGACAGCTCCACCAACGCCCTCATCCAGCGCCTCCGCCGCCTGCGGGGGCGCTGACTCAGGGACGGAGGTAGGCGAAGCCCTCCCGCTGCCGCTCCACCAGCTCCAGGACCCCCGCCGGGACGACCTCCACCCCCTCCGGCAGGCTCTGCTCCTCGACCCGCAAGGCCTTCAGGGCGTTCCGGCAGGCCTGGATGCGGACACCCTGCTCCTGAAGCCCCGCCATCGCCTCCCGGTGCTCACCTGAGGCGAAGGTCAGCACCGCACGGCCATTGGCGATGATCCGCAGATCCACCGGTTCCGCCGCGGCCTCCAGCAGGTTCCGGGCATTGCCCAGCGCCAGGGGCCACTTTTCGGCTTCATCGATGTGGATCAGCACCCGGTAGCCCATGACGGTTCCCCCTGGAGGATGAGATGCCGCAGGATCACTTCACCTTGCCCTTGGAGAGCTGCTGGGCCAGCCAGAGGCGCTTGCAGGGTTCGCAGCCCCGGATTTCCCTGGGGTAGATGATCTTGCCCTCGGAGGTCCGGGGAATGCCGTCGCCCCGGTCCTGGGCCGGGTCAGGGACCGGCTCGCTCTCCGGCTTGGGGGCCGCCTCGGCCTGAGCGGGGGCATCAGCCTCAGGCTCCTCGATGTGGTTGCTCAGCCAGAGCCGCATGCAGGGCGGGCAGTGGGCGATCTCCCTGGGGAAGACGATCTGGCCCCCATCCTTGCCGGGCTTGAGGGGCAGCTCCTCGGGGTGCTCGGCCAGGACCTTGAGCTGCGCCCTCAGCCAGGCCCGGCGGCAATCGGGGCAGTGGGCCATGGCCCTGGGGTAGACGATGCGGCCCTGGTCCTGGGCCACAGGCCCGGAGGCCATGGCCGGCACCAGGAACCCCAGGCTCAGGAGCAGGAGGGTGAGGGGCTTCGGCAGGCGCATGTGGGCTCCAGGGGGTGCCCCTCCACTCCAGCAAAGTCCGGTAGGTCCGTCGAGCCTTTTCAGTGGCCTCCCAGCTCGGTGGCCACCTGCCGGACCAGCGTCGCCCAGTCCCAGTGGCGGCTCTGGCGCCGCAGGCGCAGGGAGGGATACCAGGGGGAGTCGCCCCGGTCCAGAAGCCAGCGCCAGTCCGGGAAGCGGTTCAGCAGCACCCAGCCGGGGCGACCCAGGGCTCCGGCCAGGTGGGCCACGCTGGTATCCACGGTCACCACCCCGTCCAGCAGCTCCAGGGCCAGGGCCGTGTCGCTGAAGTCCCCCAGGAGGGGGCCGAGCTCCATCAGGGGGATCTCCGGCCGGGGGACATCCGATTTCTGCAGGCTGAACCAGGTCACCCCCGGCACCGAGGCGAGGGGGGCCAGAGCGGTGGGGGGGATGCTCCGCTCCGCATCCCGGGGGTGCCTGGGGTGGCCGGCCCAGACCAGACCCAGGCGGCGTCCCGGACAGGCCCGGATGGCCGCTTCGATACGGGGCCGGTTGGGGCTGCAGCCTGCAGCGCTCAGGTAGGGGATGGGGGCAGGGATGTCGCCCGTGTGGGTCCCCAGGAGGTGGGGCAGGGAGAGCAGCTGGACCTGCTGGGTGCCGGGGGGCAGGGCTACCTCACCCAGGAGCCCCGCCACGCCCGGACAGGTTCTCAGCAGCTCCACCGTGCCTTCCATGGGCTCCACGAAGACCCGGGCTCCCCGCCGGGCCAGGAGGGGGATGTAGCGCAAGCCCATGATGAAATCCCCGTAGCCCTGCTCGCCCCGCACCAGGAGGGGGGTCCCGGCCATATCACTGCCGTCCCACTCCGGATAGGGCAGGGGGGGCAATCCCAGGGTGGGGAGCCTGGATTCCATGAGCCGGAAGCCCGTCAGCAGATCCCCCAGGAGCAGCAGGCTCTGTCCCCGGTGCATCCGGGCCCGGATCTTCAGGGCCGGGTCCAGGCCGGGGCGGGCCTCCAGGTCCTCCAGCAGGGCGATGGCACTCCGGTACTCCCCCAGGTAGTCGAGGGCGATGGCCCGGTCGAAGACGGCACCCGGCGCCTCCGGGGCCAGGCTCAGGGCCTTGGCGGTGAGTTGGCCAAAGGCCCCCCAACGCCCCAGGTCCGCCGCCTGATAGCCCAGCTTGGCGCAGGACTCCGGCGTGTCCACCAGGGCTTCGGCCTCCGCCTCCCGTCCCAGTCCCAGTAGGGCCAGGGCCATCTGGTAGTTCCAGTCCCCCTCGGTCCGGCCTTCCTCCCCCAGGCTCTCGAGCAGGGGCAGGGCTTCGGTGAAGCTCCCCTGTCCCAGGAGGAACATGGCGTAGAGGCGCCGGATCACCGGGGAGTGGGGCTCCACCGCGAGGGCCTCCCGGAAGCGGCCGAGCGCTTCTGGATCCCGCTTGTACCGGCGGGGGTGGGCGGGGGGAGCGGCGGCTCCGCTGGCCTCGGTCACGGGGGGCATGCCTACTCCTGAGGGGCATGGCGATTCTATCGATAGGCAGCCGCTGAGGGGCTGGAGATCGCCGGTCGGTGTTCCAGGGCGGTCGGATGTGGGCTGTCAGGCGAAGATCCGCCGGGTGTTGGCCGCCGCCAGGGCCGCCACCTCAGCCTCCGGCCGACCCAGGAGGGCCGCGGCGGTCTCGGCCACCAGGGCGAGATAGCGGGGCTCGTTCAGGGCCTCCGGGGGCCAGCCCGGCAGGTGGCGGGGAGGGATGTCCGGCGAATCGGTCTCCAGGAGCAGGCGATCCTCCCGGGTGGCCTGCAGGGCCCTGGCGGCCCGACGGCTCCCGGGGTTGGCCAGGGAGCAGCCGAAGCCCAGGGAAAAGCCCAGATTCTGCAGCTCCCGGGCGATCTCAGGCGATCCCGAGAAGGCATGGATCACGGCCCCCCGTTCCGGCAGGCCCTCTTCCCGGGCGATGCGGCCCAGGCTCTCCCAGGCTTTCCGGCAGTGGATGGAGAGCGGGCGGTCCAGGGCCACTGCCAGGCGCACCTGGGCCCGGAAGACCCCTTCCTGGAGGGGACGGTCGGTCGGCTCCAGGGCGAAGTCCAGGCCGCACTCGCCGATCCCGACGGGGTGCGTCCGGGCGGCCTCTTCCAGGTGCTCCAGCCAGTGGGGCGAGGCCTCCGCAACGAACCAGGGGTGCAGTCCCAGGCAGGGGATCAACTCCCGGTGGAGCTGGGCCAGGGTCAGCACCGCCTCCCAGTCCCCTTCCCGGGTACCACAGCAGACCATCCCCTTGACCCCGGCGGATCGCGCCCGGGCGATCACCCCTTCGCAGTCCCCGCCGTAGCGGGGATCCTGGAGATGGCAGTGGGAGTCCCAGAGGTCCATGGGGGGATTGGACCACCGGGAGCTGAGCGAGGCAAGAGAGCCCCTGGTCTTTCAGAAATCCTGGGTCCAGAGCCGGGTCCCGGCGAGGGTGAAGGTGTCCCCCCTCCACCGGTGGATGCTGTCCCGCATGAAGAAGCTGCCCAACCCCTCGCTGCTGCCAGCCACCGGTTCGGGCAGGGGAACCCGGGTGCGTTGAAGCAGCTCGGGGATGCCATCGCCGTCCAAGTCGAAGAAGGTGTAGCTCCAGGTCGAAAAGGGCTTTCTCTTCAGCCATCCTGAACCAGGCCGAGACCTCGGGCCTGCACTGCTGGTTTCTCGGCGCTGATCCAGTCCTGGAGGGGCAGTCCAGTCGTCTGGGACTGTCCCTGAAGTCCCTGGCAGACCAGGACGATCCCCAGGGTGCCCATAATCCATGGTCTTCGTTGCGCCATGTCCGCCCCCCCGATCCCTGGGGATCGAACCCCTGGAACCGGGGGCACCCCGGAACCCACCCTCAACCCACTCCACCAGCGAGCGGCCAAGCTCGGCAGGAGGGGAGCTGTGAAGATGGAATCTGGATGATCAATGTTATCAATGGTTTGATGTTGGGGCTCTTAAGTGGCCTCAGTCGGGCCCTTAAACATAGCGGCATTGTAGGCAACCGAGCCATGCCTTGGAACGCTTAAAGTCTGCCAGCTGGGACCGACCAGGTGCTTGGCAAGGAAAACAAGCTGGCCCACATGGTAAGGGTAATGGGCAAGCTGACGATTGATGGCCTCCACAACGGTGTGCGGCTGCGAACGTATTGTGATGATTCGTTCTAGATCATTTTCTGTGAGACTGGCGAGGGATCCAAATAAGCAAGACCATCCACTTGAAAGCCGATCCAAAAGAGCCTGCTGGGATAACGCTTCTGGGTCTTCAAACTCAGAATCCCGATTTCGGTTGGGCTTCTCTCCATCGCTTTGCAGAAAGTCTGTCCAGCGAGAGAGCATGTTGCCAGAGAGATGCAGGATGAGAGTGGTAATGCTGTTCGATTCTGGATCCAGGCGATGACTCCAAAGCTCAAAGGGGACTTGAGCGATGGCGCGGTCAGATTGTGCCTGTGCCTCACGAAATCGCTTGATTACATCTGATAGGTAGACGGTTCCGTTCATAACGATCCTGATGGCTTCTAATGGTGTGAGTTTAGCAATAGGCTTGGTATTGGAGCTGTTTCACAGGACGGGGTTAGCCGTGCTCGGGTACTACTGGGTGCGAAGGTAGATGGTTATTGAATAAGATAACTTGGTTGTCGACAAATCTCAGCTGCGGTGGAACGGGTCTGGTGTCAGGAAAGCATTCCGGGCCACGGATAACACAGATGAACACGGATAGTCAGCGACCCACCAGGGTTGCCTGGGGCTGGTTCAGAGGGGAAGGGGCAGACCAGGGCACGCCAGCGTGCCCCTGGCTGCCCCTTCCCTTCTGAACGCGGTCGGCTTGCCGACCGCCCCCCCTGCGCGGGGCGGCCCCAGACACCCTACACCGGGCGGATCCAGGGCTTTCATCGGGGTTGAACTGGCGGTACAGCCGGTGAGATGAACGAAGGGGACGAAAAGTCTGAATGCACGGGGGAGGAGGTTGATAGTGGCTGTGGCGTCCGGGTTGAGCGGAAGGGGAGAGGCCAAGTCGGGTAGCGTTGGAGAACGAAAGTGATAAACTTGTATCACTGGGGGCCGTATGCAGACAGTGATGAAGCCGGTGACCGAGATCAAGCGTTACGCCACTGAAGTGATGGCCGAGCTTCGCCAAACACATGTACCTGCTGCAATTACGGAGCATGGTGAAGTGGGCGCGTACATGGTGGATCCAGAAACCTTTGAGGCCATGGCCCAGCGCCTTGAGATCCTTGAGGGAATTGCGATGGGTGAGATGGACGTTGCTGCTGGGCGAACAATTCCAAATGACGAGGCCAAAAAGCGGATGGCCCTGTGGTTCGCCTGAAAGTCCACTGGACGGAGAGGGCTTTGGAGCAGCTTCGAGAGGTCGGAGCCTGCATTGCTTTGGAAAACCTTGAAGCGACAAGGGTGATTGTAGCGAAGGTGCAGGAGTCGGTTGACCGGCTGGAGATGTTCCCTGAGAGCGGTCGAAAAGTGCCGGAGTTTCCCGAGTTGCCTCATCGGGAAGTCGTTGTCCCGCCGTGCCGCGTCTTCTATCGAGTTGAAGGACGTTCAATCTGGATTGTGTACGTAACCCGTTCCGAGCGAATCATACGGCGATCCAATCTGGCGAACTGACTCGACGTAAAAGATGCATGGAAATGGCCTATCGTGCTATTGTCGGACCAATAGCCGGTGGGGTGAGCGGAGGGGACGAGGAAGCGGGATGCATGGGGGAGATTGGCAGATCGTGGCTGTTGGGTCCAGGTTGAACGGAAGGTTAGGCACTCGAAGCTTTGCGTTTATTGTAGAGCCATTTCATTGATAAAAATAGAGCTGCAATACCCACTATTATGAGCCCTGAAATGGTTTTGGTTCGAAAATAGTCGGTAGTTCCACTCGTTATTACATTGGTGTGAAAGATGTTGTAGTGATACGCCATCCAGATGCCCACTGCAATTGCTAACGGTCCGAGTGTAATACCCATTCTTGCCAAGCGGTCGTTTAGCTTGGCAGCCTCCTGGTTATGCTCGATCGCTTTCTTGTAGAGTTCGGGGTTCATCGGGCGGGCCTGTCATGAAAGCCAAGACGAACTGCTGTTGTAGCGCGAGTTAGCAGTTGTATATCGGGGCGATGTTGTATCCCAGTCGGTGTAGCTCGCGGAGGTGTTTCTGGATGGCTCGCTGGCGGCGGGCTGGGTGTTCGGTAGGGCGGCTGGGTTCATGGAAGGGCTCCATGCGATTGAGGATGTGATAGACAATTATGAGCAGTTTTCGGGCCAGTGCGACCTTTGCCTTCATCTTGCTGCCGGTGCGGGCACAGAGGCGGCGGTAGGCGTCGGCCAAGTGGGTGTCGCGGGTGCGAGAGGCGGCACCGGCACACTCGACCAGGGTGGTGCAGACATAGGGGTTACCCTTGCGGACGGCGGCGCGGTGGGTCTTGCCGCCGCTCTCGCGGCAGCCTGGGGCCACGCCTCCCCAGGCTGCGATGTGTCGCTGGGTGGGCCATGGGCTCATATCAACGCCCAGCTCGGCAATCAGGATGCAGGCTGAGACCCGGGCGAGTGTCTACTCCATAAGCCGAAACCAGTCTTTAACTGTGAGACTTAACGGACGGCGTGTGGATGGATGACCGGACAGGCGCTCGACAGAGGGTGTCGGACAGCCTGGCAAAGCCCGATGGCAACAGGGCTGCAGCCCAAAAGCCAGCCAGCGGAGCTCGATTTCCCCAAAGGCAAGATCGAGGCCCGCCCGCCCATCGGCTAGGCTCAACACCGGATTTCACGCGGCCGGAGAGCTAAAGGTGAAAAGTCATGCCCTGCCGCGGCCGCCCGAAATCCTCACTATTAACCGGACCAACAGCCGGTGGGATGAGCGAAGGGGACGAGAAAGCGGGATGCATGGGGGAGATTGGAAGATCGTGGCTGTTGGGTCCGGGTTGAACGATTGGTTAGGGCTGCAGGGAGGCAAGCTGGAGAATTTCTTTTACCTTTGGGTCGAATTCAGGGTGATTGGATTTGTAATCAACTTTGGACCTATATGCTGAGATTTTTCTTAAGAATTTTCGAGCTTTTTGCCCATTTTCATTACGCTCATTAGCGAAGATGCCCAAGGCAATGATATGACCATCGAGTTGAAGTTCCTTGGACTGAATGACGCTGTCGACATGGGATCTCCGTAGCTCTGTAAGGTCGACAAAGGTGGAAAAGGAGTCAGCTAATATCTGTGTGAAGACATGATTTGGTCTGACCCAATACTTTGTTGCTGCAATCGCACCGCCAAGAAAACCAAGGCAGGCGCAAAGGATGCAGAGGCTAATTGCGAGTGACTTTCTCATGGGAGCAGGCCTAACGAATAGAGTTAACCGGACCAATAGCCGGTGGGATGAGCGAAGGGGACGAGAAAGCGGGATGCATGGGGGAGATTGGAAGACCGTGGCTGTTGGGTCCGGTTTGAACGGAAGGTTAGGCCATTGGGGATGCTTACTTAAGGTTGTTCTTTTGATTATGAGATTGATTCTGGAGGGCTTGTATCTGGATTTCGTTACCCTGGCGCATTGCTCTAACTGATTGCCATGTGATCCAGGTGTAAAACACAGTCGCTGCGGCAATGACAATATTGAGTGCAAATAGCATTCGGCTAAATCGCGCATTCTCAGAGGAAGACCTGGCCATACCTCCTAAGATTTCTTTGGCAATAGTCGCGTTCAGTTTGCTTTGAAGAAGATTGAGATGGGCTTTCTCTATTTCTGCAAGGTCCGCTTCGACCCGGTTTGGGTCATCGACTGCGTGCCGATTGGACTCGGCGGCCTTAGCGTTTTTGTAGGTGGTAAAGACATGCTCGAGAAGCTTGAACTCTCGGTCTATCGGTGAGCTTTGATCATGAGCCTTCATGGGCGGAACCCTGCTGGAGGAAGCCTAACGGAAGGAGTTAACCGGACCAACAGCCGGTGGGATGAGTGAAGGGGACGAGAAAGCGGGATGCATGGGGGAGATTGGAAGATCGTGGCTGTTGGGTCCGGGTTGAACGCTTGGTTAGGCTCAATACAGTTCACTTAAGCGTATGAATGAGAATGATCGGGGTGCAGCGGGCATTGCACTTGATGGTTCTATCTCGGACGTTCCAATTGCTCATTTTACGCTTGACGCCCCGGGGATTGGAGCGGTTTCGACTTGAACTGGCCGGTTCCTTCACAAGCTCCTGCAGGATGGCGGCGTGGGCGATCAGGTGTTGGGCTGGGGGGAGAGAGCCGCGAAGTGCGGCAGGGTGCGGCGGATGACCCTCACGGCATGGATGAACGATAGTCGGTCGGGATCGAGTTTGGCCTGGAGGGCGGCTTCGTGCATCAGGCCTCGGATGGCGAAGTGGGCCATTATGAGGCCGTAGAACTCCTGCCGGATGAGGTCGGGGGTTTTGCTGCGCAGCAGCATCTGGCGGCCCCGGAGGTGGGTCTTCAACTCGTCAAAAGCGGACTCGATCTCCCAGCGTTCGGGGTAGAGGGCGGCCAGTTCGACGGCTGGTGCGGCTTTGGGGTCTATGAGGGTGGTGATGAGGCGGTAGGTGGTTTCGCCTTCGGCGTCGGGAGGCATCGGGATGCCGTGGAGGGTGTATTCAATGACCCGCACTCGAACCCCTTTGGAGGGGTGACGGTATTCTCGGGTGGGGTAGAGGGTGGAGAGGTAGGAGCCATCCTCAAGCTCATCTTCGCGGGGCAGACCGAGCTTGGCATTGACGCGCCAGAGAAGGGCAGCCCCGGTGGCTCTGGCTTTGTTCCAGAACTCGAAGCCGTAGAAGCCGCGATCGGCGAGGCAGAGCATGTCTGGAGTCAAGGCCGGTAGGACCTGGTGGGCCAGGGCCTTCTCGCTGGTGTTGAAGCCCTCCATGCGGGAGGCAAAGAGGACATGGGTGCCGCTCTCGACCAGAGAGACGAAGCGAATCTGGGGGTAGGCACTGGTACCCCGGGCAGCGCCTGGGCGACCGAATTCAGCCTCGATGGCAGGATCCTCAGGGACATCCAGGGTGCTGCCGTCGATGCTGACGATGCGCCACTGGCGGTACCAGGCTCCCGGAGTGTCTGGAGTGGCGATGGGTTGGACAATCTCGTCGTGAAGGCGCTGAAGCGGTTCCCAGCCAAGCCGGGACCGGGCCTGGGAGATGGCGGATTTGCCAGCGATATGCAGATCGTCTGGGGTGCCCTGCAGCCAGCGGAGGCCTTCCATGAGGCAGCGCAGGACCTCGCGACAGGAAGCCTGGGTGAAGAGAGCCAGGGCGATGACGTAATAGATCACCACATGGGCGGGCAGGTCCCGGTAGCGCTGGCTCGCACGCCCGGTTTCCTTGAGGATGGTTTCCACCCGGTCAGCTGGGAAAAGTCGAGCCACCACCCCGAGGGTGATGAAGTCCGAGATCCGTGTTCCACCTTCAAGCGTTGCTGCTGTTCTGGCCATAGCGAGCCCTACACAGAATCTAGGCCCTCAAATTGGCCTGTCAAGGCTTAAATGAACGGTATTATGGTTAGGCGGCGCGGGTTATGGCTTAATAACCTGTGGAAGTAGCGTTGGTGAAATTTCGCACTGAGAAATTGTTTTTCGTTTGTTTAGGTCGAATTTAAAAATAAAGGAATTAATATTTTTATAACCACCCCAAATATTGTCACTTGTTCTGAGGTATAACATATTTGATTTCCGGTCAATTCGAATCTCTTGCATTGTGTAATCTATAAAGTGATTTCCTGGAATTATACGAAATTCCTTCTCATCCGAATATTGTAATGTCTGAGCAATAGTTTGAATCGTTGAAGCTCGAAGATGAGCTGATAGATTAGTATTCAAGAAGAATTCACTCTCCCAAAGCCAAGGACTACGGCTGGCCCTAGGATCTAAAAATGGCCTTATTGGTTCTGCTGATGAAAATTCGTGTATCAATCGCATTTTTTGAATCTTATGATAAGAAATGAATATGGCTATCGCAGCGCCCAAGCAAAGGAAGATGATCCACCATTTTCTAAGGATAGGTGTCACGAAAGCCGCCTAACGAAAGGAGTTGAACCTAGCCGCTGCGCGGCGGTGTGGGGTTTGGGTGATGCAATGAGTGGATTCTAGGCGCTTGAGGGTGCGGATCGCATCTTTTTTCGGTTCTTCACGGAACACCGGGGAAGGCAGCTCTGATCTTGAGAAAGAAGTAGGCGTCGTCGCGGAAGCCATAGGCCATGCGCTTGATGACCTTGATGCGGTTGTTGATCCCCTCTAGAAGGCTGGTATGGAGCGGCCATCGGCAGTGGGAGAGGATGCCATCGAGCCGTGCCGCGAGATTCTGGGCGAACCGGACCAATGGCGCCAGGTTGCTTGACTTGGCGCGTTCCAACCAATCATTCCAGGCCCGGCGAGCCCAGCCCTCGCGTCGGTAGCGCCAGAGTTCCTTGAGGTCGTCCTTGAGCACATAGGCCGTCATCAGAGCCTGATTGGCGTCCAGCAACTCCTTGAGGCGCACCCTGGCCTCACCCTCCAGATTCCTGGGGTTCCTTAGCAGCAGCCACTTGGCGCTCTTCACCACCTTGCGGGCCGACTTGTCTCCCCTCTGGTCTTCCCCCAAATCTGAGAGCCAAAGGAAACGTTAGGGTCCATCCTGAAAGAGGAGCCCCCTGATGAGACCCCAGAAGCTGACAGACGAGCAGATCGTGGCTGTGCTGCGGGAAGCCGAGCGAGGAGAGAAGTCCATCGCAGATCTGGCCCGGGAGCATGGCGTAGCCGAGCAGACCATCTACCGGTGGCGACGGAAGTTTGCCGGAAGCACGGTCTCGGATGTCCGCCGACTCAAGCAGTTGGAGAAGGACAACGCCCGCCTGCTGCGCCTCCTGGGGCAGCGCGAGGTCGAGATCGACGCCATGAAGGAGCTCCTCCGAAAAAAATGGTAAGCGCCCGGCAGAAGCGGGAAGGGGCTCGGGTGCTGAAAGCCAGGCGGATCCCGGAGCGGCGCATCGCCGCTCTGATTGGCCTATCCCGATCAGGCATGCGCTATCGCGTACGCCCGAAGCCGCAGGACTGCTTGGCAGAGCGTATCCAGGCCTTGAGTTCGGAGCATCCCCGCTACGGGCAGGTCCGCATCTGGGCTCTACTCCGACGAGCGGACATCGTCGTCAACCACAAGGCTGTGAGCCGACTCTGGCAAAAGCTGGGGCTCCAGCTCACCCGGCGCCCGAAGCGCAGGAAGGTCCGTTCTGGCGATGGCGTGCCAAGGGCTGCCGAGTTTCCGAACCACGTTTGGACCTACGACTTCGTGTTTGCCTGGACTCTGGGAGGGTCGGCTCTAAAGTTCCTGACCCTGGAGGATGAATACACCCGAGAGTGCTTGGCGATCGAGGTGGGTCGGTCCTTCCGGGCGCTCCATGTCAAAGAGGTGCTGGCCCGTGTCATCGCCCAACGGGGAGTGCCGAAGTTCATCCGGAGCGACAATGGCCCTGAGTTCGTCTCATTGGAGATCGGGCTCTGGCTGAAAGAGCAAGGAGTCGACACCCACCTGATCGATCCGGGCAAGCCTTGGCAGAATGGCCTGGCTGAAAGCTTCAATGCTCGATTCAGAGACGAGTGCCTGAAGGGGGAATCCTTCCATGGCGTGCCAGAAGCCAGGGTGATCGCCCAGGCCTTCATGAGGTCATTCAACGAAGGGCACCCCCATTCAAGCCTGGGGTTCCATACACCCAGTGAGTTCGCAGACCTATGCGCCATGGGGGCTCTGCCCCCAAACCCCAGGGATTTATCGCCTTGGGCCACCCCCGGTAACCAACGAAGGGCTGGCATGAGCCAGCCCCCACCGTCAGGTGGCCCCGGATCGGCGCTCAGGTCGCTTCCCAGCGTTGCCTTATCCTCCGTCCAGGCGGAAGAGACGCTACCATGAACCCGGAATCACGCAGCACGCTGTCCTTGATTGCCAACCCTAAAACCCAGACCCGAACATTTCAGTTGGTCCCAAGGTTGGGGGAAGACCACCTCAACCGGTTGGCCTCGTCAACCCGGACCCGATCAATCACCTCGTGGCCATAGCGTTGCACCACATGGAAGAGGTCATAGACGATCTCCGCTTTGGGGCAGTGCTTCCGGACCTCCAGCTCGAAGGCTGCGGACATATCCATACCTACCGCCTTGATTTGGGCGCAGCCCCTCTTCCCAAGCAGTTCAAAGAAAGGGCGGATGTCTGCACGGCCTCGCCCTTGCCCTACCCAGAGGACCCGCTTTCTGGCGGCATCCAGCACCACCGTGGCATATCGGTGTCCTTTGCGAAGGGCGAACTCATCCATGAGCAGTGTTTCGGCTCCCCGCAGTTCTGGGGGCCCCAGTTCCCGGTCCAGGTGGGCTTTGTCGATGGCCTTGACGGTGTCCCAGTGCAGGTGAAAATGCTCGGCAACCTGCTTGATGGGCAGGACTTTGCACATCCTGGCCACCGATTCGGCCAGCCGATTGGTGACCCGGGCTCGGGGCTCCAGCCAGTTCAGGGACTCCACCTTGGGTCCACACCTCGGACAGTCCAGTCGAAACCGCCAGACCAGCAGGTGGACTTCGTATTCAAAGATCGGGAGGTCCCTTACCCAGCGCTGGGTCGCATCGTGGATTCGATCCACATGATGGCCACAGCCGCTGCATCGTCGAGGTCGTTCATTACCAAGGAGTTCAATCCATACCTCGGCACGAGGCCCCTTTCGTCCGGCCTCGTACACGCCGATCAATCCGGCCTTGTATCCTTCCCACCCGCCCATCTGGGCCATAAGCTCGTTCATAGGCAGCAGTGCCTCCCGGGTCTGGTGTTGTCGCAAACCCAGGATCCCAGGAGTCTCTGCTGCCTACCTCATTTCCCCGCCATTCCGGGAAGAACCCTTTTTTCCCTGGCGGCGTGTGCCGCGTTGGGGGGAGGGGATGGAGGAACTCATCAAGCGGATGGCGTGGGACCTGGCTTTTGCGGGGCGGGCGGCGCGGACGCGGAAGGCGTACCTGGCGGATGTGCGGGCTTTTCTCCGCTTCTGGAAGCGGCCCGTGGAGGACTTGGGACAGGTGGAGGTGAGGCTCTGGGTGGAGCACCTGCTGGCGGCGGGCACCTCGCCCTCACGGTTGCGCCAGCATCTGTCGGCCCTGGTCTTCCTCTTCCGTAAGACCCTGGGCAGGCCCGAGGCGGTGTCCTTTGTGGCCTGGCCGAAGGATGCTCCGCGTCTGCCGGTGGTGCTCTCGGTGGAGGAGGTGGGGCGGCTGCTGGCCTCGGTGGAATCCCCCACCTACCGGATGCTCTTCCGGACCATGTTCGCGGCGGGCCTGCGGATCGCTGAGGCCTGCCGTCTGCAGGTGGGCGATCTGGATGCCGAGCGGGGGGTGATCCGGATCCTGGGCAAGGGGGATCGGGAGCGGCTGGCGGTGCTGCACCCTCCGCTACTGGAGGCCCTGCGGAGCTACTGGCGGGAGGTGCGGCCCGTGATGCCCTGGCTCTTTACGGGGCGGGTGGGCAGGCCCCTGGACACGGACCTGGCCCGGCGGGTGTTCCAGGAGGCGGTGCGGGCCTGTGGGTTTGACCAAGCGGGCCACGCCCCACGCATTGCGGCACGCCTACGCAACCCTCCTGCAGGAGAGGCTGTTCCAGATGTGCGGGGTGGACCTGACCCGGATCGATGGCATCGACGTGACCACCGCCATGGTGGTGGTGAGCGAGATCGGCCCCGACCTGTCGCGCTTCCCCACGGTGGGGCACTTTGCCAGCTGGCTGGGGCTCTGTCCCGGAACCAGGATCACCGGGGGCAAGGTGCTGAGCGGCAGAACCCGACGCTGCGCCAATCGGGCTGCCCAGGCGCTACGACTCGCGGCGGCAGCCCTGAGGACCAGCCAGTCGGCTCTGGGGGCCTACTATCGGCAGCTCTGCTCCAGGATGGACAAACCCAAGGCGGTGACCGCAGCGGCACACAAGCTGGCGCGACTGATCTACCTCCTCCTGACACGGGGCCAGGAGTACGTGGATCCGGGGCAGGAATACTACGAAGCCCGGCACCGGGAACACACCCTCAACCAACTCCACCACGCTGCCAAGCTTGGCATGAGGGTAGTGGCCTGCGAGGAGAGGATCTAGAGGGCCAATAGTGTCATTGAGTTGCGGTTGAGTTTCTTAAGAGGCATCTGGAATGTTGGGTTCAATGTAGCGTAAGTGGATTTTGTTGGCGAAATTCATATCCCCTGCGAGGGCCTGGCTCCAAGCCTGTTCAAGAGTTAGGTTTGGCCAGTGGCTGGAAACGATATGAATGTGTGGCCCGTGCGCCCAATGGTTTTTGCCTTTAGCCGTATCGCGCTGGTCAAGATAAATTAAATACCAATGTTTGTAATCAGGCGTGTAGAAAAGGTGTGCCGCAAAGGAGCGTCGCTCCTTGAATAGTTGAAAGGTCTTCGAGACAAGTTTCTTTGCTTTATCGGTAAGCGGCCCAATGCCGTTCTCGGAGAGCGCTTGCAATTCTTCCCCGCTTGGTTGCAGGTGATTGCCGACCTTTTCACTGAAATGGCAGGCATATTTGTAAGGCGCTAAGACGCCCGCCTGCCCGGCAAGAATGAGAGCGACAAGGTCATCTCCATCCACAACTAAATTACGGCACTGCTTTTCAAGCTCACCTTTGGATGTGCTGTTGAACAAGGGAATGAATTTTTGCGGCTTAGCGTTTTCTAACATGGTGAGATTCACCGTGCGAGATGCCTAATGAAAGGAGTAGTCGGTGGGATGAGCGAAGGGGACGGGAAAGCGGGATACATGGGGGAGGAGGTTGATGGTGGCTGTGGCGTCCGGGTTGAGCGCATGGTTAGGCATATTAATAGTTATAGTAAATTATACCGAAAGTACCAATCACCAAAAAGAAGAGCCCAAAGAGAACGAAATACCAGCCAGTACATACAGCCTCTTTGCCACTTAGAGTCCTGTAGGGACCACCTTTTTGAAAACTGAACTTGGTCTCACGTCGAATGATGACTCGCACGCCCATGGTCATGAGATAAACCCCCATTGCAGCACCGAGCAAGGGACCGAGAGGGCCAGAATTACCATCGCTGTGAAGTGGACTGTTGAGCATGGCGCCTGTCATGAAAGACGGAGTATTGAGCTGAAATGATTGAGGTTGATGTTGGATGGGAAAATCGAGAATCTTCAGATTTCCAACGGCTTCGGCTTTTATCCATTGCGACGCCACAGCGTGGCAGGGGGTCTAACGAAAGGAGTTGAACCTAGCCGCTGCGCGGCGGCGCGGGGTTTGGGTGATGCAATGAGTGGATTCTAGGCGCTTGAGGGTGCGGATCGCATCTTTTTTCCCTGGCGGCGTGTGCCGCGTTGGGGGGAGGGGATGGAGGAGCTCATCAAGCGGATGGCGTGGGACCTGGCTTTTGCGGGGCGGGCGGCGCGGACGCGGAAGGTGTACCTGGCGGATGTGCGGGCTTTTCTCCGCTTCTGGAAGCGGCCCGTGGAGGACTTGGGACAGGTGGAGGTGAGGCTCTGGGTGGAGCACCTGCTGGCGGCGGGCACCTCGCCCTCGCGGTTGCGCCAGCACCTGTCGGCCCTGGTCTTCCTCTTCCGTAAGACCCTGGGCA
Organism: uncultured Holophaga sp.; assembly: GCF_963677305.1. GTDB lineage: Bacteria > Acidobacteriota > Holophagae > Holophagales > Holophagaceae > Holophaga. The sequence goes on along the minus strand of NZ_OY781925.1, from coordinate 2,580,421 downwards.
GGCCCGAGGCGGTGTCCTTTGTGGCCTGGCCCAAGGATGCTCCGCGTCTGCCGGTGGTGCTCTCGGTGGAGGAGGTGGGGCGGCTGCTGGCCTCGGTGGAATCCCCCACCTACCGGATGCTCTTCCGGACCATGTTCGCAGCGGGCCTGCGGATCGCTGAGGCCTGCCGCCTGCAGGTGGGGGATCTGGATGCCGAGCGGGGGGTGATCCGGATCCTGGGCAAGGGGGATCGGGAGCGGCTGGCGGTGCTGCATCCTCCGCTGCTGGAGGCCCTGCGGAGCTACTGGCGGGAGGTGCGGCCCGTGATGCCCTGGCTCTTTACGGGGCGGGTGGGCAGGCCCCTGGACACGGACCAGGCCCGGCGGGTGTTCCGGGAGGCGGTGCGGGCCTGTGGGTTGACCAAGCGGGCCACGCCCCACGCGTTGCGGCACACCTACGCGACCCTCCTGCTGGAGCAGGGGACGGACCTGCGGGTGATCCAGGCCCTGCTGGGGCATGCGACGATCCGCAGTACCGAGCGGTACCTGCATGTGGCGACCCACCTGCTGAGTGATAGCGCGGACCCCCTGGAGCTGCTGCCGCCCTGAGATGTCCGGCATGGAGCCCCGCCCCCGTATCGCAGCCCGGGCCGCACGCATCCTGCCCATCCGCCACTTCCATCTCGTGTTTACGCTGCCCGCCGAGGCCCGGGGACTGGCGCAGCGGCACCCCGCAGAGGTCTACGGGGCCTTCTTCCATGTGGTGGGCGAGCTGCTGGAGGAGCTGGGGAGGACGCGGCTGAAGGCGGAGCCGGGATGGACGGCCGTGCTCCATACCTGGACCTGCTCCCTGGCCTACCATCCCCACCTCCATGTCCTGGTGACGGCGGGTGGGCTGCAGGTCGATGGCGAGGGATTCCGGGAGATCCAGGCTGCCTATCTCTTTCCCGGGGAGGTGATGGGACGGCTGCTGCGGGGAAAGATGCTGGGCGCCCTGCGGGGCCTGTCTGCCAGGGGCGCTTCCCCGGAGCTGAGTCCAGGGGCTTTCGGAGCGCTGATGGAGGCCCTGGCGAAGCACCGGAGCTGGGTGGTGCACGCAGAGCCTCCCTTCCGGGATGCCTCGCACCTGCTGGGCTACCTGGGGCGCTACGTGCACCGGATCGCCATCTCGGATGCCCGGCTGGTGGCGGTATCAGAGGACCGGGTGGTGTTCCGGACCCGGCATGGCAAGGTGGCGCGGCTGCACCCCATGGAGTTCCTGCGGCGCTTTGTGCAGCACGTGCTGCCGACGGGCTTTCACAAGGTGCGCCACGGGGGACTTTATGTCAGCCGGAGCAAGGGAACGCAGGCACGGGCGCTGCTGGCGATGAAGGCGGCGGAGGACAGGCCCCCGGCGAGGGCGAAGCAGGCCTCGGGGGCGATCAAGCAGGGACCGACCTGCCCGATCTGCGGGGCGGCCCTGGAGCGGACCCGCCACCGGCTCCCGCCAAGGAGACAGCTCGTCGTGGAAGACGCAGAGCTGCGGGGCCCGCCGGGAGATCGCCATGCGTAACGGAACCCCAGCGGCCAGGCCTCACCCGGAACGATGCCCCGAAGGGCGGACAGCGTATGGCTGTGCGGCCGGACAAGCCCTTGACGGAGGGTGTCAGACAGCCTGGCGGAGCCTGATGGGGGCCGGGCTGCAGCCCAAAAGCCAGCCAGCGGAGCTCGATTTCCCCATAGGCAAGATCGAGGCCCGCCCGCCCATCGGCTAGGCTCAACACCGGATTTCACGCGGCCGGAGAGCTAAAGGTGAAAAGTTGTGCCCTGCTGCGGCCGCCCGAAATCCTCACTATTAACCGGACCAACAGCCGGTGGGATGAGCGAGGGGGACGAGAAAGCGGAGTGCATGAGGGAGATTGGAAGATCGTGGCTGTTGGGTCCGGGTTGAACGATTGGTTAGGCGCCGGTTGGGGGGCAATCATTTTTTTTGCTTTTCCACAAATCAGTCGCAACACGTTCTGCTCGGAGCGCTGATCCCAAGAGAATGATGAGAATTAGCTCAATGCGGTTATCAACGGGCCACTTGGGCCACAACAGGGCAATGAGTATTCCAACGCCTGCCGAGGCCGCATTCCAGGCAATGGCTTGGGCTGGAAGTCCGAGTTTCCATAAGCCTAACCCGGGAATGAGGTTAATGACCGCGGCTCTCATGGGTGGAAATGGTGGTTTACCGAAGCGCTGGTGATCGCGCTTGGATCTTGAAGCGTTAAGGATGAATGCTGCGATAACCAAGAGTATGGCGATGAATATCGCCAGATTAACCAGACTGAATTGGGCTATGTTGGCCATGGATGGCGCCTAACGAAAGGAGTTAACCGGACCAACAGCCGGTGAGATGAGCGAAGGGGACGAGGAAGCGGAATGCATGGGGGGGATTGGAAGATCGTGGCTGTTGGGTCCGGGTTGAACGGAAGGTTAGGCATATTTGAGTCAATTTTGTGGGCGTGCTCTAATTATCAATGTTCTTGGTGGTATGTATTCAGCACCAGGCGAGAGAACAAGATTATCTTTGGGTATAAATTCGTATTTGAAGACCAGAGTAACTACGGATTTTGAAATGGCTTTGAGGCGCCACCGAAGCGCACATGATTCAGAAGATGCACGTAGGGACAAGGTGTCGTCTTCTGATTGCATCGCTTCAGCTCGCACAGTTTCCCCACGTTCGTTGATGTACACATCTACATTGACGGTGCCACTTTCACCCTTTCTCAGCAAGAGTGGTGGATAGTTCGGGATGAAAGCACTAAGTAGAGACACTGGCCCAGCAGGAAGAAAGAAACTCTCTTCTGAGACTCTGGTGAAACCAGATTTTTGGAAGGCTGGAGCTAGACCAATTGGAGAACTGCTATTGGATGGTTGTGCAAAAAGAATTATCGGAAGCAGTGGGATTACTAGTTCTCGAAGCATGTATTCCTCGGTGAAAAAGGAGGGGCCTGCGATATGCCTAACGAAAGGAGTTAACCGGACCAACAGCCGGTGAGATGAGCGAAGGGGACGAGGAAGCGGGATGCATGGGGGAGATTAGCAGATCGTGGCTGTTGGGTCCGGGTTGAACGATTGGTTAGGCGCGCTCGGGCTATCGTTTTTGGCGTTTTAACCATGATTTGTAGGATTCGGTATAGCAACCTGCGACTTCGTAGTGCCGGATCTTGCCTGTCTTTTTGGTGACAGTGAAGCGATCCAAGAGGTCGGAAGCGGAATTGCCCCCGCACTTGGATTGGTCATAGCGGACTGAAAACTGGTAGAAGACAGGCGATTCTTGGTCCAGGACGGCGTAAAGACATTCAGGCCGAATATCTGGGAAGGCGGAATCTTTACGGAGCTTGGTGAGCAGGGCGCCTTCGGCAGTCTGCAGTGGCATTGCTGGTTGGACTGCAAGGAGTGAGACAAGTGCCATGGCGGGCAGCATGGGAGGCGCCTAACGAAAGGAGTTAACCGGACCAACAGCCGGTGGGATGAGCGGAGGGGACGAGAAAGCGGGATGCATGGGGGAGGTTGGAAGACCGTGGCTGTTGGGTCCGGGTTGAACGATTGGTTAGGCCTCTCGGGCTGAGAGAAAACGAGTAATTGCGCTTGAGGCAGAGGACAGATCTGGGAATCGCGCTTCGGTTACAAAAGACTGTGCAAGCACATCAAGCGTGTTGTCTTTGAATGTGAGTACGAAATGTTTGATCTTTAACGCTTTCCAGGGTTCAGCTTCGGGTGAATTGACGATTTCGTGGAAGGAATAGAAATCGAGGCCAGACTTGGAATACGGGTGTTTGCCTAGACCTTCATCGTTGATTGGGGTCAGCCTATGCTCAATACAATGCTCAAACCTCACGATTACGAAATCAGATTCTGAGTCGGATTCGTAAGAGACGAGCAAATCACGAGTATCACTAAATACAGCCGGCGGCTCAGGGATGCCAATCAGTGGGGCTTGGTTGCAGATCTGGGCTTTGACAGGGTTCATTCTGGGCTCACGAGAGAGGCCTAACGAAAGGAGTTAACCGGACCAACAGCCGGTGGGATGAGCGAAGGGGACGAGAAAGCGGAATGCATGGGGGAGATTAGCAGATCGTGGCTGTTGGGTCCGGGTTGAACGAAAGGTTAGGCGCTGCTTGCTTATTGTTGTTCTCCAGAACTGGTTGAAACCACGCATGGTGAAATATCGAGTGGTTACACCCCAAAACAATAGCGCAAAGACGAGAATGCAGAGGGAGTTGATTAATGCACCTGGGAGTTTACGGATTTTATATATCCGATAGGTGCTTATTGAGAAAAGAACTGACGCCACCAACCCTAGTAGAAGGGATACAGCACTAAAGAAATTGCCATATCGCCAATTGCCAACCTCTCCGTCTGGATCCCATATGCAAGCGCTTCGAAATTCGAAAAACCATGAGGCGCAAAGCCCGCAAATTGCCAAGGCAATGAGGGAAATTGGGCCTTGGTATCGCTTAAGCCAGGGGGTCATCGTGGCGCCTAACGAAAGGAGTTAACCGGACCAACAGCCGGTGGGATGAGCGAAGGGGACGAGAAAGCGGGATGCATGGGGGAGATTAGCAGATCGTGGCTGTTGGGTCCGGGTTGAACGGAAGGTTAGGCGCAATACCGTTCAGCTTAGGAGTGTAAGTATTGCAAAATGGTGGTTATAGTGCATTATGTGGTTTTTGGGTGAACGGTATTGGGTTTTGGTGCTTAGTAATAACCGATTTCACGAAGCACCTGTGCGGCTTTGAGTGTTGGCTGGAGTTTGCTTTCTAATCTTGAATACCATTCCGGCTCTCGCCATTCGCCTGAAAGTAATTGTTCTAATGGAGGAATCCAGTCCTTGTGGCGTGAATATAAATCTGGAACCGCACGACTTAGCTCAGAAAGACGCTCTTGTGTGAATCCATCTCGGAGCAGTGACTCTGTGAAGATTAATGCGCTTTTGTAATCTGAGATGTGCGATGCGAACTGAGATTCAGACCGGAGCGCATGAATGAGCTCTCGCAGGGTCGCCGCCAGAGTGGTTAGCTGGCTTACCCGATCTTGAGGCGTGTATTGGTATTCGGGCATGGGTGGCGCCTAACGAAAGGAGTTAACCGGACCAACAGCCGGTGGGATGAGCGGAGGGGACGAGAAAGCGGGATGCATGAGGGGGGTTGGAAGATCGTGGCTGTTGGGTCCGGGTTGAACGGGAGGTTAGGCTGATATGCGTTTCAATTTTAGTATTTTACGGATAGCCATTTGCTTTTTAATTGGTCGAAGGTGGTCGATAAATAGCTTGCCTTTGAGGTGGTCAACTTCGTGTTGGATGACTACCGCAAGGAAGCCTTCTGCTGTCAGATTAAATGGATGACCATTTCGATCCATCGCCTGGACATCAATCATTGAGAAGCGTTGAACATCTGCATAGTAATCGGGAATAGAAAGGCAACCCTCTTCTCCTGTTACGGCGGATGTTCCATTGCCTAGAATGGGGTTAATAAGGATGAGAGGATTGGTTCTGTCTTTAGAGATATCGATTACTACAACAGACTCCTTTCTACCGACTTGAGGTGCCGCGAGTCCTATGCCGTTAGATGTTGAATACATTGTCTCTAGCATGTCATCGATAAGGTCTTGGATTAATTCGATATTTTCGACGGCCTTGGTCTTGGAACGAAGTTGATCACTGGGAACGGTATGAATCTGTAAGATCGCCATGGATATCTCTAGAGTGGAAGCCTAACGAAAGGAGTTAACCGGACCAACAGCCGGTGAGATGAGCGGAGGGGACGAGAAAGCGGGGTGCATGGGGGAGATTGGCAGATCGTGGCTGTTGGGTCCGGGTTGAACGATTGGTTAGGTGCGTTAACGGTTCACGGCTTGGTTGATCGACTCTTATTTTTACTTGCACTGGGGTGCAGTATGCCGTCGATAAATTCGAGATCTGATAATGGATCGCCTCGCTTTAGAGCATCATTCCGGATGGCGACAAGTCGCTTGTCTTTTGAGCCCATCTGACCAACATCGATAACGAGATAGATAGCCTTTGTTGTATTTTGTGATCGTTTGTAATCTTCAATTTGGTTCTCGTAGCCTGTCACGACTGATGAGTTTTTGGATAGTTTGATTTCGACGAGCACTTTCTCTTTGTGACCACGTGAAAATTTAAAGTCAATTTTGCCATTGCCTGTATCAATCTCAGGTGAGATGTCTAAATTATTGGCTTCGCAGTATGCAAATGCTGTTGCAAAAAAGAGCCTTTGTGCGGTACTTTCGTGCCGAGGTTCTCCATCAACCTTATAGAGTTCTTTGGACAGGCCACAATGTTCGATTAAATGCCTGAACTGTTTAATTATAATTCTTACTACAGATAATGCATCGTCAAGATTATTTATATTTTGTCTTGTAATTGTGATTGGGAATTTTTTCGCATACTGCTCTGCATTTATCGCCCAAACTATGAAGCCATCTGGGTCAGAGGTTGAGTCATATGGGTGCTTCTTGACTTCATGCATTGCTTGCAGTAATGCGTTGAAAGCCGATGAACTCGATAGAGCTTCTCGTTTTAACTCATTCTTATCCCTTTTGGTCTTCGATGCCCAAATAGATGCGATATGTTTATTAACCCTATCTCGCAGTTCTTCGTTGTGGCTTGCGGCATATGCCACATCGTCCCAATCCATCGCAATTGGCAAATTCCGGAGGATATCCTTAGGGAGTAGTAATACAGGTGTCTTCTTTGATTCGAATGGATTTTTCAAAAAATGATATTGGTATTCTCCGAACGTGAACAACTCACCTGTAACATTCAATTTTGATAATATTCTATGATTAAACCTTCCAATAGCTGGAAGAATAATTTTTGCCGTGAGGTCGCTAATTCTATCCGGTCCAATTTGGCTTTCAAATAATGCCAAGGCTGCAAAGATGTCAGGGTCGTTAACTCCTAAGTTAATAATTTGAGATGCCACTCTTAGGATCTTCATCGCAAGTTCATGCCCAATGGCACTACCATGGATTGAACCCGCCCCATAACCAAGGCATGTTCCGGTAATTTCCTTGGACCTAATACGGCGATATGCTGCTTTCCAGGCAACATCAGATTCATTCTTGCTGGCATTCAGTAGCTTAATAATTGTTTCAAAAAAATCTCTGTAGAGTCTCACTCCATCCTCGCAAAACTCAGGATGGCGACTGGCTTCAATCAGCATTGGATCAATAAATAGTTTTGTATCAATTGCCAGGGTGATGTCCAATACGCCAAGATCGGAAAGTCGTTTTGGATCGATATTGAACGCTCTGGACAGACAAGTGGGATTTTTTGCTTTTGCCATGTTTCGCACCCTTCATTGGATGGCGATTGGGAGTTGTGGAGCACCTAACGAAAGGAGTTAACCGGACCAACAGCCGGTGGGATGAGCGGAGGGGACGAGAAAGCGGGATGCACGGGGGAGATTAGCAGATCGTGGCTGTTGGGTCCGGGTTGAACGATTGGTTAGGCTGCTAGGGGCCATTGCCTGAAATACGAACATAGAAAATGAATGTAGCTGCGATCAAGGAGATGGGGAGAGCGATCCAATAGAGGTAAATCAAGCCTTCGATGGTTGGCCACCTCTTGGTGGACTTGGAGAAAAGAAAGCCGCCAAGCCCAGTGGCAATAGCAATCACGGCAAGAAGGAATGCCGGGTGACGCAAAGATGGTGAATGTGCAGCAACCCAGGCGGAAAGTGCGACCAATGCAAAAGGTCCAATTAACGCCAAACCCATAGTGGCTAGGCTTTGCATATTGCTGTGGCCTTGGGATTGGGGCGTCATGGGAGCGGCCTAACGAAAGGAGTTAACCGGAGGCACAGCCAGCCGGACGATGGGTGGAGACGAGAAAGCGGGCTGCACGGGGGAGATTGGAAGATCGTGGCTGTGTCGTCCGGGTTGAACGAAAGGTTAGGCAGGAGCAGGGCGCTTGTTGATCGCCGTTGTGGGACCGTGCTGGGGTTGGAGACAGGCGAAAGAGAGTCATGGAGCAGCCGAGCTGACGGGTTTTGTGACCGGAGGGGTCGAGGCGTTGGAGTGGAAAAGATGCTTGGCGTGGAACGTGGAATCTATGAATCGAGCGTACTCGGACTGCCGACAGCGAGCCAGAGGATTAAGTTGGCTTTGCTGGACAGCCTCGAAGGAAAACGACGGAGGGAGCGCGGATCGACGAAACGCTTTGGGCAAGCTCAAATCGAAGCCACGGAACTTGCCTAACGAAAGGAGTTAACCGGACCAACAGCCGGTGAGATGAGCGAAGGGGACGAGAAAGCGGGATGCATGGGGGAGATTGGAAGATTGTGGCTGTTGGGTCCGGGTTGAACGGCTGGTTAGGGCGCTGGCGGGGTTTCTACCCAAATTGTGTCCTGATCGTGGTGCATTTGAATGGTTGCGACCGCTTGGCTGATATCGCTCGAATCAAAGGGGTCTCTCGCCTGAGAGAAGACCGTGAGATTGATCCCGCTGCTGCGAAGCTTGTCGATCTCGATCCGGTCCAGAATTCCGGCGTTTAACCAGATAGGAGATGGAACTCGGCCCATTGTCTCGACGAGATTGCGAAAGCCAATGGTGGTAAGGGCGAAAAAGACCATGGAGCGGCCTAACGAGAATTGGACGACTCGAAAACGGGGGGGTGAGTACGCCTAATGGGGTAAGAAAATGGGTGCTGGGTTGGGGGTGGGGGTACGTGCTTGGGGTAGTTTAGGCATACTTCATGGGTTGTTGTGAGGCGAAAAAAATACGAAACTTGGTTGAGAAGCCCCGAGTTATGGGCTGGGGGGGCGTACTGGGTCTTACTTCATTAGACGTACGGGGGGGTGAGATGGGGGACCTGAATAGGCAGACCGTTGGAGAACGGACGGCTGGGGGGGTGGGGCAGTGGCCTCGGTTGTTGGATCGGCTGCGGGAGTGTCTGCGGGTGCGGCACTACAGTCTGCGGACGGAGCAGGCTTATGTGGACTGGGCGCGGCGCTTCATCCTGTTCCATGGGAAGCGGCATCCCTGTGAGATGGGCGCGGAGGAGGTGATGGCCTTCCTGACGCACCTGGCCACGGAGCGCCGGGTGTCGGCGTCGACTCAGAACCAGGCCAAGGCGGCTCTGCTCTTTCTGTACCGTCACGGCTTGGGGGTGAACCTGCCCTGGCTGGGGGAGGTGGTCCAGGCCAAGGAGGCCCGGCGACTGCCGGTGGTGCTCACGCCCAGTGAGGTGCGCATCCTGCTGGATCAGCTGGGGGGAACCATGGGTCTGGTGGCGCGGCTGCTCTACGGGACGGGGATGCGGCTCATGGAGGGGCTGCGGCTGAGGGTGAAGGATGTGGACTTTGAGCGGCGGGAGGTCCGGGTGCGGGGCGGGAAGGGGGACAAGGACCGGGTGACAGTGCTGCCGGGTTCCCTGGTCCTGCCCCTGCAACGTCACCTGGAGCAGGTCCGGGAGCTCCACGAGCGGGATCTGGCCGAGGGCTTCGGCTCGGTGATGCTGCCCCACGCCCAGGCGGAGAAGTCCAGGGAGGCCCCCCGGGCCTGGGGCTGGCAGTGGGTGTTTCCCTCTGCGGTGCGGTCGGCGGACCCGCGCAGCGGGGTGATCATGCGGCACCACCTGCACCCCGAGAGCCTGCAGAAGGCCATCCGGCAGGCGGCTCGGGATGGTGAGCTGACCAAGCCCGTGACCCCGCATGTCCTGCGGCACTCCTTCGCCACCCATCTGCTGGAGGGGGGCCACGACATCCGCACCATCCAGGAGCTGCTGGGGCACAAGTCGGTGGAGACCACCATGATCTACACCCATGTGCTGAACCGCGGCGGATTGGGCATCGGAAGCCCCCTGGATCGCCTGGGGCCCTGAGCTCCCGGTCTGGTGTTCGTCGTCGGTTCGCTGGGTGCACCTGCGTGTGCGGACCTGTCGGGAGTGGCACTGGCAGGAGCCTGGGTTTCCGCCGACGCCAGGCAGTGGAGCCTCCATGACTTGCATCCTGCGTTGATCCTGTTGATCCCCTTCATCCTGGCAAAAGAAAATCTGGTTATCGGCCTGACTCCGCTTCGGCAGAGTGGACTGGTATGAGCTGGGGCCACGGATGTACACAGATTCCCACAAATGAAAGCCCTGGATCCGCCCGGTGTAGGGTGTCTGGGGCCGCCCCGCACAGCGGGGGTGGTCGGCTCGCCGACTGCGTTCAGGGAAGGGTGCAGCCCTGGGGGGCGCCAGCGCACCCACGGGCTGACCCTCCCCTGCACCTGTCCCCAGGCACCCTGGGGTGGGTCGTGACCCATCGGCGTTCATTGCGTGAATCGGCGGACGGCTTTTGCCTACTCCGCCGCGATGACGGCGTCCTTGGCCAGGATGGTGCGCCGCAGGAGGAAGACCATGGGGATGAGGATGACGCTGAGGAGCCCCATGACCCAGAAGGTGTCGGAGAAGGCCATCATGGTGGCGTGCTTGACGACGGTGCCGTAGGCGGCGCCCTGGGCGGCGTGGGCGGCGTCCGCTGCGGAGAGTCCCCCCTGGCCCATGTAGAGGCCGGTGGCCCGGTCCAGGAAGCCCTGGAAGGCGGGGTCGCCGGGGCTGAGGTTGCCGATGAGGCGGGCCTGGTGGAACTGGGAGCGGCGGGAGAGGATGGTTGTCACCAGGGCGATGCCCATGCTGCCGCCGATGTTGCGCACCAGGTTCAGCAGACTGGCGGCATAGCTGGTCTTCTCATGGGGGATGGGGGCGAAGGCCGTGACATTGATGGGGATGAAGAGCAGGGCCAGGCCCACGCTCTGGACGATGCGCGAGACCATGGCGGTGCTGAAGTCCACCTCCAGGTTGAAGTTGGCCATCTGGAAGAGCCCCAGGCCGCAGACCAGGAAGCCGGCGCCGATGATGAGCCGGGTGTCATAGCGCTTCATGAGCTGCGCCACCACGGGCATGCCGATGAGGATGGCGATGCCGCCCGGGCTCAGCACCAGACCGCTCAGGAGCGCCGTGTAGCCCATGAGGCTCTGGAGGAACATGGGGAGCAGGGCCAGGCTGCCGTAGAGCACGAAGCCCAGCACGAAGAGCATGAGGGTGGCGATGGCGAAGTTCTTGTCCTTGAGGAGCTTGAAGTCCACGATGGGCTGCTCTTTCCGCAGTTCGTAGACCACCGCCGTCACCAGACCGATGACGGCCACGATGGCGAAGAAGACGATGAGGTTGGAGGAGAACCAGTCCTTGCGCTGGCCCTCGTCCAGGACGATCTCCAGGGAGGCGAGTCCCAGGGTCAGGATGCCGATGCCGATGAAGTCGAAGCTTCCGCCCTTCTTCAGGTCGATGCGCTTGAAGCCGATGGGGTCGTGGACCAGGCTGGTCACCAGGGCCATGCTCAGGAAACCCACGGGCACGTTGATCAGGAAGATCCAGTGCCAGCTGTAGTTGTCCGTGATCCAGCCCCCGAGGACCGGCCCGATGATGGGGGCCAGCACCACACCCATGCCATAGACGGCCATGGCCGTTCCCCGCTTCTCCAGGGGGAAGGTCTCCACCATGATGGCCTGGGAGATGGGCTGGAGCCCGCCGCCGCCCAGTCCTTGCAGGATCCGGAAGAAGATGAGCCAGCCCAGGCTGGGGGCCACGCCGCAGAGGAAGGAGGCGGCGGTGAAGATGGCCACGCAGGTGAGGTAGAAGCGCTTGCGCCCCATGAGGCTGGAGAGGTAGCCCCCCAGGGGCAGCACGACGGCATTGGCCACCAGGTACGAAGTCAGGACCCAGGTGGTCTCCTCCACGGTGGAGCTGAGGTTGCCGGCGATGTGGGAGAGGGCCACGTTCGCCACGCTGGTGTCCAGCACTTCCATGAAGGTGGCGATCATCACCGTGAGGGCGATGATCCAGGGATTGATCTGGCGGTGGCCGCTTCCCGTCATGGGGCTACTTGTTCGTCAGGATGGTGGCGTCGACGTTCATGCCGGGGCGGAGGATGACCTTGCGGGCCTCCTCATCATCGATGCGGATCTTCACAGGGATGCGCTGGACGACCTTCACGAAGTTGCCCACGGCGTTCTCGGGGGGCAGCAGGCTCATGCGGGCGCCGGTGGAGCCCGCGATGGAGTCCACCTTGGCCTTGAGCACCATGCCGTTCATGTCGACCTTGACCTCGGCGTCCTGGCCGGGGTGGACCTTGGCCAGCTGGGTCTCCTTGAAGTTGGCGGTGACCCAGACCTGGTGCAGGGGGATGAGGGTCATGAGGCCCTGGCCGGGCTGCAGGACCTGTCCGCTCTCCACCAGCTTGCGGGTGACGACGCCATCCACGGGGGCGGTGATGTGGGTGTAGCCGAGTTGGAGCTCCAGGGCGGCGAGGTTGGCCTTGGCCAGCTCCACTCCGGCCCGGGCCTGGGTGATGCGGGCCGTCGCGGCGCTGACCGAGGCCTTCCGGCTGGTGACCTCCTGGCGCTGGGAGCTCAGGCGGCGCTGGGCGATCTTGTATTCACCCTCGCTCACCTCCGCCTGGTTCCGATAGGCGTCGTAGGCCAGGGCCGAGATCTCCTGCCGCTTGGCCAGGGGGGTCATGCGCTGGTAGTCGGCCTTGGCCTTGTCGAAGGTGGAGCGCTTGGCGTCCACCGAGGCCTGGGCGGCCTCCAGGTCTGCGCCCTGGGCCTGGGACAGGGCGACGTTGGCCCGGGCCTCTTCGGCCTGGGCGGCGGCCACCTGGGCCTCGGCTTCGGCCAGGGCGGCCCGGGCCTGGTCCACCTTGGCCTGGGTGTCGGCGGGATCCAGCTCCACCAGGGCGTCGCCGGCCTTGACCTCCTGGTTGTCGGCGACCAGCACCTTGCCCACGTGCCCGTAGACCTTGCTGGAGACCGGCACCAGGTGGCCGTCCACCTGCGCGTCATCGGTGCTGACGCGGTTGCGGTAGTGGAAGTACATGCCGAGTCCCGCCAGGATGACGAGGGGGACGGCGATCTTGAGGGCCTTCATGGCCTTGGAGGGGGTGGGGGCCTCGGGGCGGCTGGCCTCGGCGGGCTCGGTGCTCATGGGTACTCCGTCAGCGTGCGAAAAGGGTTTCCAGGCGGCCTTCGGCCTTGGCCAGGTCGGCGCGGTACTGGTTGAGGCGGTAGAGGGCCCCGATCTGGTTCTCATTGGCCTTGGCCAGATCGTCCTGGGCGTTGATGAGCTCGATGTTGTTGCTCACACCGGCCTCGAAGCGGTGCCGGGCCTGGACCAGGGCCTCCTCGGCCAGTCCGGCGGCCTGGTCCGCCACGGCGACCTCGTTGCGGGCGGCTTCCACTTCCATCCGGGCGGTGCGGACCTCGTAGCCCACCCGGGCCTCCAGGTCGCGACGGGCCTCCTTGACCTGGTTGAGCTCGGCCTCGGCCTTGGCGATGCGGGCCGAGACCAGGCCTCCGGTGAAGAGGGGCACCTTGACGGAAAGCCCAAGGCTGTAAGTGTGGGTGCTGCTCTCGCCTTGGAAGGCCGTGGCACCGTAGGAGCCGGAGGCGACCACCGTGGGCAGGCGCAGCCCCGAGGCAGAGGCCTTGAGGGCGTCCGCTGCTTTCTGGCGGGCCTCCAGGGACTGGAGCTCAGGCCGGCTCTCAAGGCTCTGGCGGTAGGCTGTGTCAGCGTCCTCCCGGGGGAGATCGGGGGTGGCCAGGGTGTCCTTCAGCTCAAGCTGGGTCCCGGGCTCCAGGCCCAGGAGGCGCACCAGGGCCAGACGGGCGGTGCGGGCCTGGACTTCTGCCTGGATGAGGGTCTGGCGTTCGGCCTGCAGCCTCACCTGGGCCCTCAGGGTGTCCAGCTTGGTGCCGATGCCCTGCTGCTGCTGGTTCTCGGCGAGCTTTTCCAGAGCCTGAGCCAGCTCGATGCGGGAGCGGGAGGCCTTCACGGAGGCGTCCGCCCGGAGGCCCTGCAGGTAGGAGCCCACCACGAGGGCGGCGACCTCTTCCCGGGTGGTGCGGGTATCCGCCTTGGCGGAGTCCTCGGCGTGGCGGGCGGCCCGCCAGCGCTCCCAGGTGCTCAGATCAAAGAGGGTGGCCTGGGCCTCGAGCCCCGCCTGGGTCCAGTGGTAGGGGCCCACTTCCTGGGGGAAGCTGTCCACCGCCATGCCCATCTGGGCGTGGAGGTTGTACTTGTTGCGCACCGTCATGGCCGAGGCGGAGACCTGGGGCAGGAGGGCGGCGGCGGCCATCTTGCGATCCTCGCCGCTGGCGGCCAGGGCCAGGAGGGACTGCTGGACTTGGGGATTCTGCTCCAGGGCCCTCTGGATCGCCTCCCGCAGGGTCAGGCTGGCCTGGGGCGTCTGGGCGCCCAGGATCGTGGGCGAGAGGAGCAACCCCAAAGGCCACAAATGCCTGGCTCGGATGCATCCCATGGGTTCCTCCACTTCCTGCTCCAGCATGGTTCGGAAACCAAATTGCTAAAGCAACAACCTAGGCTACCCGGAGCTTTGGCTTCAGGCAACCGGGGAGCCTCAGATAAACGCCAAGCGCCCGCAGTCTGTGCTGCGGGTGCTGGGTGGGGCCTGTGGGGTGGGGCGGATCAGCGCCCCAGGGGGATCTTGAAATCAGGGGGGAGGGGGGGCTGCTGATTGCCGGGCTGGGCGTTCTGGGCGGGCGCCGGTGGGGGAGGGGGGACCCGGGTGGGAGCGGCGGCCTGGGGCGCCAGGGAGCCGCCGGATTCCCGGCCCATGCCGGAGCTGATGGACATGCCGCGCTCCATGCTGCTGCGGGACATGTCGGAGGTGGAGGCGATGCCCTCCAGCTTGAGCTTGAACTCGCCGACGTTGGTGGCCCGCTTCAGGGCCTCCTCCACGGTGATGAGGCCTTCGCTGAGCAGGAAGTAGAGGCTCTGGTCGAAGGTCTGCATGCCGTACTGGCTGGTGCCCTGGGAGATGACATCCTTCAGGCCCTTGGTCTTCTCCTTGTCCTCGATGCAGGCCTTGACGGTCTCCGTGGCCACCAGGACCTCGACGGCGGGGACCCGGCCCTGGCCGTCGGCCCGGGGCACCAGGCGCTGGCTGATGACGGCCTTGAGGACCTGGGAGAGCTGGAGGCGGACCTGCTTCTGGTGATGGGGGGGGAAGACGGAGATGATGCGGTTGATGGTCTCCGTGGCATCCAGGGTGTGGAGGGTGGAGAAGACCAGGTGGCCGGTCTCCGCGGCGTGGATGGCGGTCTCGATGGTCTCGTAGTCGCGCATCTCACCCACCAGGATCACATCGGGGTCCTGGCGCAGGGCGGCGCGCAGGGCCGTGGCGAAGCTCTTGCAGTCGGCCTCCACCTCCCGCTGGTTGACGATGGAGAGGTTGTCTCGGTGGAGATACTCGATGGGGTCCTCGATGGTCAGGATGTGCTCGCTGCGGGTGGCATTGATCAGGTCGATCATGGCCGCCAGGGAGGTGGACTTGCCTGAGCCGGTGGTGCCGGTGACCAGGACCAGGCCGCGCTGTTCCTCGCAGATCTTGTTGAGGACCTTGGGCAGCATGAGGTCCTCGATGCTGAAGATGCGCCGGGGGATGACGCGCAGCACCAGGCCCACGGTGCCGCGCTGGTTGAAGATGTTGCAGCGGAAGCGTCCCAGGGCGGGTACCGAGTAGGCGATGTCCAGGTCCAGGTTCTCCTTGAACTTGGCCTTCTGCCGCTCCGAGGCCATGATGCTGTAGGCCATGGCGATGGTGTCCTCCTGCACCAGCTTCTTGAACTGGGTCAGGGGGGTGAGCCGCCCCTTCACACGGGCGATGGGGTGGTTGCCCACCTTGAGGTGAAGGTCCGATCCGCCCAGGTCGACCACGGTCGTGAGCAGTTCGTTGATGTGCATGGCGGACTCCGGTGGGAAGGACTTTCCCGAGGCTCGAGGGGTGGGATGCCCCTATTCTAGGCGATGGTGGGCAGGGGCCAAGAGAAAAGGGGAGATCCGCTTGTGACCTTCTGCTCTGCGCTTTTACCGGGCCATCACCCGGGCCTTCCACCTCCCGGTGCGGTAGCCTCCCCGATGGGAGAGAATGGCGGATGCCTTTTCTCCTGCTGGTCTCGCTGATCTGGGCCTTCTCCTTCAGTTTCCTCAAGCGTTTCCTGGGCGGGGTCCCGCCGGATGTGGTCAACGCCATCCGGCTGGGCATCACCGCTCTGGTCTTCCTGCCCTTTCTGGGAGGATGGGCTGCGGAGCGGCGGGCCTCCCTGCGCCTGATGGGGGTGGGGGCGCTCCAACTGGGGGCCATGTGCTTTTGCTACACACGGGCCTACGGAAGCCTCCAGGCCCATGAGGCGGCCCTGGCAACGGTCATGACCCCGCTCTACATCGTGTTGATCCAGGGATGGCTGGAGCGCCGCTTCCGCTTGGCCTCCCTGGGCTGCGCCCTCCTCTCGGTGGCGGGGACGGCCATCTGTCTCGGCTGGGGAAGCGGGATGCGTCCGGGGGTGCTGGGGGGGCTGGTCCTGGTGCAGGCCTCCAACCTCTGCTTTGCGGCGGGCCAGGTCCTCTTCCGTCGGCTCATGGCGGGGCTCCCGGGCTGGAGCAGCGCCAGGGGCTTCGCCTGGTGCGCCCTCGGAGGGGCGGTGCTGGCCCTCCTGGCGGCCCTGCCGGTGCTTGCCGTCCACGGACTGCCCCGTCTGGACCTGCACCAGGGCATGGCCCTGGTCTACCTGGGGGCCATCGCCTCGGGGTTGGGCTTCTTCCTGTGGAATGTGGGCGCCCGGCGGGTCAATACGACCTTCCTGGCCGTGATGAACGATCTGAAGATCCCCCTGGCCATCCTGGTGGCCCTGCTGGTCTTCCGGGAGCGGGTCCACGGGGGGCGCCTGGCCCTGGGGGGCAGTCTGGTGGTTCTGGCCGGATGGCTGGGGGGGCGCCTGGGATGACCCTTCACTCCGCGTCTGGGCGAAGCTGAAAGCCTTATGGCCTCGGATGCACACATATGAGCACGGATGGTTCCCGACCCACCAGGGGTGCCTGGGACTGGTTCAGGATGGGAGGGACAGCCAGGGTACGCGCTCGTGACCCTGGCTGTCCCTCCCATCCTGAACGCGGACGGCTTGCCGTCCGCCCCTGCTTTGCGGGGCGGCCCAGACACCCCAAGCCGAACCGCATCTGTGTTCATCCGTGTCCATCTGTGGATGATTCCCTTTGGCCGAAGGACAAGCTCTCCGAACCCGCCGTCTAGGCCGCCAATACCCGTCAGAGGGGCCCGGAGGCCCAGGTTCAGTCCACCCAGACTTCGGGGGGGCGCGGGTGGCTCAGGAAGTCGCCCATGGCCTCGGTGTAGCCGTAGGCTCCCACGGAGCCGAAGGCCAGCAGGTCCCCCGGGTGCAGCTCCGGCAGGGACACCTCCCCCAGGCGGTCCAGGCTGGTGCAGAGGGGGCCGGCCAGGGTGGTGGGATGGAGGGGGCCGGACTCGCCCAGGGACTTCACCGGGAAGGGCTCCCCGGTGAGCAGGGGCCGCAGGAGGTGGTTCACCCCGCCCTCCAGGATGGTGAAGCGGGTGCCGCGGCTCTCCTTGATGCGGATGACCTTGGCCAGGTAGACCCCGCTGGGGCCTGAGAGGAAGCGGCCGGGTTCGATGATGAGCTCGCCCTGGAACCAGGTGTGCTCGTCCAGCAGCTCCTGGAGGCCACGGCCCAGGGCGGCGAGGTCAAGAGGCGTCTGGTCGGCGGTGTAGGGGATGCCCAGGCCACCGCCCAGGTCGATCTGCTCCAGCTCCAGGCCGAACTTGCGTTGCAGGCGCTGGCCCAGGTTCAGCACCATGCCGTAGGTGGCCAGGAGGGTGCGGGCGCTGCGCTGGTTGCTGGCGGCGAAGAGGTGGAGGCCCCGGATGCGCACCTTGCTGAGGCCTGCGGCCCGGGCCAGGAACTCCGGCAGGTCCTCCTCATCCACCCCGAAGGCGGAGGGGCCGGTGCCGCCGATGATGCGGTTGTCCTCCTCCACGCCCCCGGCGGGGTGGACGCGGATGTTCACGGAGACGGGGCCCTGGGCCATGGCCTCGATGCGTTCCAGGTCCTCCCAGCCCTCGGCCTGGACCCGGGCGCCCAGCTCGAGGGCCTGGGCCAATTCGGCGTCCCGCTTGCCGGGACCGGCATAGAAGACCCGGCCTGCGGGCAGGCCCAGGGTGGCCACCCGGGCGAGCTCGCCGCCGGAGGCGCAGTCGAAGCTGGCGCCCAGGGGGGCGAAGACCTTGAGCAGCTCGGGGTGGGGGTTGCTCTTCACCGCAAAGGCGATGCGGACGCGCTGGGGCAGGGCCTCCCGCAGGCGGGTGTACTGGGCGGAGGCGCTGGCGCGGCGGTAGGCGAAGAGGGGCGTGCCGTGGGTCTGGGCCAGCTCGCAGCAGCTGGCCTCATCAAGGCTGAAGAGCGTCATGCTTGTCTCCAGAAGGGTGCCAGACGCCTGAGCCCTTCGGCGATGGCATCGGGCTGACCCGCAAAGCTGAGTCGGATGTGGTTGCGGCCCCCGGGGCCGAAGGCGGATCCCGGAACCACCACCACTCGGCCCTCGTCGCGCAGACGCAGGCAGAAGGCCATGGGGTCCCCCTGGGCAGACTGGGGCACGGCCATCCAGTGGTAGAAGCCGCCACTGGCCTGCCTGGGGGCGTGGCCGAAGTGGGTGCGGTAGGCTCCGTCGAAGGCCTCCCAGCGAGTGCGGATCTCCTGGCGGGCCGCGGGCAGCACCGTGGCGGACTCGTG
Source organism: uncultured Holophaga sp. (assembly GCF_963677305.1). Lineage (GTDB taxonomy): Bacteria > Acidobacteriota > Holophagae > Holophagales > Holophagaceae > Holophaga. The sequence goes on along the minus strand of NZ_OY781925.1, from coordinate 2,561,795 downwards.
GATCAGGGCCAGGGCGGCGCGCTGGGCGGGGGCCGCCGGGGCGGTGACCATGTAGGCGTGGAGCAGGCGGGCGGGGTTGAGCCACTTGGGGTCCCCCAGGGCCCAGCCCAGGCGCAGGCCCGGGCCGCCCCAGGCCTTGCTGACGGAGCCCAGCACCAGGCCGGTGCCGGTCACCTCCCGCAGGCTGGGGGGGCGTTCGCCCAGGTAGAGCTCCCGGTAGACCTCGTCCGAGATCAGCAGGATGCCCCGGCGCTCACAGGCCTCGGCCACACGGGTGAGGGCCTCCCGGCTGGCCCCGGCTCCGGTGGGGTTGCCGGGGTGGTTGAGGATGGCCATCTTCGCCCGGGGGCTGCGGTCCAGGACCTCGCAGAAGGCCTCGGCATCCAGGCTGAAGTCCGCGGCCATGGGGTAGGGCAGGGGCTCGGCCCCGGCCAGGTGGGCCAGGGCGGGGTAGGAGAGGAAGCCGGGGTCGGGGACCAGGACCGCATCCCCGGGCTCCAGCCAGGCCTGGAAGAGGGCGTAGAGGGCCCCCTGGCTGCCCGAAGCCAGCATGACCCGGTCCAGGGCTTCGCCGAAGAAGGCGGAGACCGCGTCCCGGAGCTCCGGCAGTCCGGCGTTGGGGCCGTAGGCGCAAGGGCCCTGCACCTGTTCGAAGGCCTTGCGTCCCGGCTCGGGCAGGGCCCAGCCCGGCTCGCCCAGCCCCATGGGGATGGCGTCGGCGGGGGCGCCCTCGCTGAGGGCCCGGATGGGGCTGGGCCTCAGGTGGCCGAGTCGGGAGGCGGGCTTCATCGGAGGGCGTCCTCCAGGGCGGTGGCGGCGTTGGTCTTGGCATCGCGGTACTTCACGATGCAGGGGGCCGAGAGGCTGATGCCGTGGGCCTTGGCGAAGTCGCCGGTGGCGGGGCGGGTGCCGGGGACCACCACGGCGCCCTCGGGCACTTCCCGGGTGAGGGTGGTGCCGTTGACCAGGTCATAGATCACCGTGGAGGCGGTGAGCTGCACCCCGGAGGCCAGGACAGCCCGCCTGCGGACGATGACGCCTTCGTAGAGGCCGCAGCCCCCACCGACGAAGGCCTCGTCCTCCACCACCACCGGGACGGCCCCGGCGGGCTCCAGGACGCCGCCCACCTGCACGGCGGCGCTGAGGTGGACGTTCTTCCCGATCTGGGCGCAGCTGCCCACCAGCACATGGCTGTCCACCATGGCCCCGGCATCCACAAAGGCACCCACGTTGATGTAGGCGGGGGGCATGATCACCACACCCGAGGAGACGAAGGCGCCGCGGCGCACGGCGCTGCCGCCAGGGACCATGCGCACGCCGTCCTCCAGCTTGAAGGCGCGGGGGGGGAAGCCGGTGCGATCGAAGGAGGGGCCGGGCCAGCCGGGGACCTGGGCGGTCTGGGTGTGGCGGAAGCCTGCCAGGATGCCGGTCTTCACCCAGACATTGGCCTTCCAGGAACCATCGGCCTGGGGGCTGGCGGAGCGGATCTCACCGGCCTCGAGGGCGGCGATGAGGGCCTGGTGGGTTTGGGCGAGGGCGGCATCGGCCACGATCTCGTCCATGGGGCGGCTGTAGAAGGCTTCAAGGGCGGCGGGGGTCATCAGGCATTCTCCCGGAGGGACTGGAGCAGGGCGGCCAGCTTGGCGCGGGTGGCGGGCTGGGCGGAGAGCAGGGGGAGGCGCATGGCGTCGCCGCAGAGGCCCATCTCGGCGAGCAGCCCCTTGATGGGGATGGGGTTGCTCTCCATGAAGAGGGCGTCCATGAGGGCGTAGAGCCTGGCGTGGAGCGCGGCGGCCTCCTGGCGCTTTCCGGCCAGGGCCAGGTCCACGAGCTGCTTGGTCTCGGCGGGCAGGGCGTTGCCGATGACACTCACCAGGCCTGCACCGCCCAGGGCGATGGCGGTGAGGGCCATGTAGTCGTCCCCGGAGAGGAGGGCCTTGCCCTCGGGCAGGTTGGACAGGATCTGGCTCATCTGGGCCACGTTGCCGGTGGACTCCTTGACAGCCTTGACCTGGGGGATCTCCCAGAGCTTGGCCAGGGTGTCGGGGGCGATGTTGGTACCGGTGCGTCCGGGCACGTTGTAGGCCACCAGGGGGAAGTCCGGGGCGGCCTCCGCCACGGCCTTGAAGTGGGCCACGATGCCGGCCTGGGTGGGCTTGTTGTAGTAGGGGGTCACCACCAGGGCGCCGTGGGCGCCCAGCTCCTGGGCGCGGCGGGTCATCTGGGCGGCGTGGTGGGTGCAGTTGGAGCCGGTGCCCACCACCACCTGCTTGCCCCGGGCCTCCTCCAGGGTGGCGGTGATGAGGGTGTCGCGCTCGGACTCGCTGATGGTGGGGGCCTCGCCGGTGGTGCCGAGGACCCAGAGGCCATCCGCTCCACCTTCGGCCACGTGCTTCACCAGGCGGCGGAAGGCCGGCAGATCGACCTGCTGGTCGGCGGTGAAGGGGGTGGCCAGTGCGACACAGAGGCCGCGGAAGGTTGCGCTCATGACAGGTCTCCAAAATCGAAGAGGGGATTGAGGACCCCTCTGGCGAAGTCATTGAAGGAATAGAGGCCCTTCCTGCCTGCAGCCCAGCGGATGGCGTGGACGGCTCCCCGCCCGAAGAGGGCGCGGGAGCGGGCGGTGTGGGTCAGCTTCAGGGTCTCGGCGGAGCCGTCCAGTCCGACGGTGTGCTCACCGAACTGGGCCCCGGCGCGGATCACGGAGACGTGGAGCTGCTCCGGGGCCGGGTTGGGATCCATGGTCCAGGAGCTCTTGCGGGGGCAGCCCTTCAGCACCGAGTCGGCCAGGTAGGTGGCGGTGCCGCCGGGGGCGTCCGCCTTCATCCGGTGGTGGTGCTCCAGCAGGTAGGGGTCGAGATCGGGGTCGAGCTGGGCGAAGCGGCCCAGGACCGTGGCCAGGCGGCCCATGAGGGCGACGGTCAGGGAGAAGTTGGGGGCCACCAGGACCCCGATGCGTTCTCCCACCCGCTGGGCGAGGTCCGGGATCTCCCAGCCGGTGGCGCCGATGACCAGGTTGGAGCCGCTCTCCAGGGCCCACTGCAGGTGCCCCTCGATGGCCGGGGCGGCGCTGGCGGCCACGGCCACTTCGACCGGGGCCGAGGGGGCCTCGCCCTGGTCGATGTGCCAGACCAGTTGGATGTCCTGAGCGCCCTCCAGGGCCTGGGCGATGGCGGAGCCGAGGCGGCCCCGTCCGAAGATGCCGACGCGGATCACAGGTAGCCTCCCGATACCAGGGCCCCGTGGAGCTGCTGGAGGGCCTTGGAGGCATCCTCGAGCTTGACCACCAGGCTCATGTTGATCTCATTGGCCCCCATGCTGATCATCTCGATGTTGAGGCCTGTGAGGGCCCCGAAGAGGGGGCCGGCCATGCCGGGGGTGTACTTCAGGCGCTCGCCCACCACGGCCACGATGGCCCGGTCGGTGGCCACGCTCACGGTGGCGAACTCGGAGATATCGCGTACGACGGCGTCGAGGTCCACCTGGGGCTCCACGGTCATGGAGACGCTCACCTCGGCGGTGGCGATGAGGTCCACGCTGATCTCATAGCGGGTGAAGACATCGAAGAGCTTGGAGAGGAAGCCGCTCTGGTTGAGCATCCGAGGCGAGCTGACGGTGAGCACCGTGACGGGGCCCCGGGTGGCCAGGGCGGTGACGGGGCGGCCCGTCTTGACCTCGCCGGTGATGGTGGAGAAGCGGCCATTGGGGATGCGGGTGTGGCGCACCGTCACGGGGATCCCGGCCTCCACGGCGGGCTGGATGGTGGCGGGGTGGAGGACCTTGGCCCCGAAGGCGGCCAGCTCGGCGGCCTCGTTGAAGCTCAGCTCGGCGATGGGCTGGGCGTCCGGGACGATGCGCGGATCGCAGGTGAGCACACCCTCCACATCGGTCCAGATCTGGATGTCCTCGGCGCCCAGGGCGTAGCCGAAGAGGCTGGCGCTGTAATCGCTGCCGCCGCGGCCCAGGGTGGTGGTGCAGCCCTCGGCGCTGGCGCCGATGTAGCCCTGGGTCACCACAGCCTTGCCCGCGCCCAGCTTGGGATCCAGCTTCTCCAGGACCAGGGCCTTCATCCCGGCCATCTGGGGCTTGCCGCAGCCGAAGGTGTCATCGGTGAGCATGACGCTGCGGGCGTCGAACCACTCCATGCCCATGTGGGCGGCCAGGATGCGGGTGGAGAGCCGCTCTCCGATGCTGGCGATGGTGTCCATGCTGCGCAGGGAGAGCTCGCGGAGGAGGGAGACACCCCGGAGCATCATCTCCAGCTCGCTGGAGAGCTGGGAGACGGCCATTTCCAGGTAGTCGGGGATGCCCGCGGGGAAGAGCTCCCGGGCGATGGCGTAGTGCTTCTCGATGAGGGCGCGCAGCTCCTCCAGGGCCTCGACGTTCTGGCCGGCCTCGGCCTTCTTGGCCATGGAGAAGAGGGCGTTGGTGGTCTTGCCGGAGGCGGAGCACACCACCAGGGGGGAGCGGGGCATGGCCTTCTTGACCAGATCGGCCACTTCCCGCATGCAGGTAGCGTCGGCGAGGGAGGACCCCCCGAACTTCATGACGATCATCGGAGCACCTCTTGGATCAGGCTGAAGGGCGAAGTCCCCGTTTTCGATCGCTGCATTGAGAGCCTCCTGGCATTGTAGACCGCGCTGGGGCGCAGGTCGATGGGGGCGGAGATGCACGGGCGCGTCGGCTGCAGAGCAGGGGCGGTTGCGTGAGCACCTCCAGACCGAGGGAAGCCTCCGAACACGCCCGGGAACCCAGGGGGCTCCATGTGGCGTCCTCAGGCACTCCGCGGCTTTTGTCGCCGCGACAGCCGCAGGGTATTGACCCATACGTCCAGGGCAGGTGCCGATGATTCACCTGTCCTTCGGCGATCCTCCCCTTTCACCACAGATCACGGGGCCCATCGCCCTCCCTGCAGCTACTGATGGGGACCGCTCCTCCATCGGTCCTTCCAAGATGCCAAAAAAAGGGCCCCCTGCCAAGGGGAAGCTCGCTGAAGGGCTGGGAAATCCCTGTATGCAGTATGGTGGAGGGAGGAAGGCTCCCCGGGGGCGGGAGCGTGGGGAGGCCATGGCAGGGCTGCGGACAAGGTGCTACTGGACAGGCTGGGATGTGGTCCTGGGCTCGGTGGTGGGGATCCTCTCTGGGTCTGCCTCGGCCCTCTTCATGTTCCTGCTGGAGGGGGTCATCCGTCTGCGGAAGGAGCACCTCTGGCTGCTGGGGCTGCTGCCCGTCTTCGGAGTCATCTCGGCCGGGCTCTACCGGCGCTGGGGGCAGGAGGCCGAGCGGGGGGGCACCCTGATCATGGACGAGGTCCTTCACTTTGAGGGGCGAGTGCCCACCCGCATGGCGCCTCTGGTCCTGGCAGGCACCCTCCTCTCCCATCTCGGCGGCGCCTCGGTGGGGCGCGAGGGCACGGCGGTCCAGATGGGAGCCAGCCTGGCCCGGACCGTCGGGAAGCTCCCCTGGCGCTGGTTGCGCCTGACCCGTTCCCGGCAGCGTCTGCTCCTGATGGCGGGTGTGTCGGCGGGTTTCGGCTCCCTCTTCGGCACACCGGTGGCCGGGGCGGTCTTCGGCATGGAGGCCATCGCCATCGGCCAGCTCCATTACGAGGGCCTGGTGATCTGTGCGGTGGCCAGCTTCGTGGGAGACCTGGTCTGCCGGGCCTGGGGCATCCATCACCCCGTCTGGCACATCGCCGCCCTGCCGGTCACCTGGAGCCTGGGGCTCAGGCTTCTCGTCTTCTCCCTTCCCATCGCCCTGGCGGCGGGGCTCTTCTCCGAGCTGGCCCAAGGCTTCGGCCGGCTCTTCCGGCGTTGGATGCCCCACCCCTATCTGCGCTTGGCGGTGGGGGGCATGGTGGTGATCCTCCTCTGCCTGGTCTTCCGTACGACCGCCTATCTCAACCTGGGTACGGACTGGCTGCCCAGGGCTTTCGAGGGCTCCGGCCCCGTGCCGGGCTGGGCCTTCGCCCTCAAGCTGCTCTTCACCACGGTGACCCTGGGCTTCGGCTTCAAGGGAGGTGAGGTGACTCCCCTCTTTGTCATCGGAGCCCTCCTGGGGGTGGTCTGTGCCCCCCTGCTGGGTCTACCCCAGCCCTTCCTGGCGGTGGTGGGCTATGCGGCCATCTTTGCTGCGGCCAGCAACACCCCCATCGCCTCGACCCTTCTGGGCATTGAGATCTTTGGGGCCCACTTCGCGGTGCCTCTGGTCATCACCTGCTTCCTGGCCTATGTGCTCGTGGGGCACAGGGGCATCTACGGCGGGCACCGGGTGGCCACACCCAAGTGAGGCAGCTTTGGGCGTGGGCTTCAGAAAAAAGTGCGGACGCCGCTGAACCCCGGGCCCCTTGGCGACATCCAAGGGGGTGAATCACTCCTCTCATGTGGCTGGTCTGGAGGTCCAAAGCCCGTTGGCGGCAGGGCTATGATTTTTGAATTTCTGGTCATATCATATTTTTAAATTTTTCCCCTTGATTGGAACCCGTCACGGCCCAGAATTCATGGCATCCGCTTCAAAAACTGAAAATCAAATTGGAAAATATCATGCCTAAGGGAAAAGAAAGGCGATTGGTGTATATCCGGGAGTACCGTGAAGATGGTCGGCTCGTGGTGCGCGCCATTCCTGCCCCGGAGGAGGTGCCTGCGCCGATGCCGGTCCAGCCCCTGGTGGATCTGGAGCAGAAGGTCAGCTGAGATCCGGGCGGGTTTCAGCCCGCGTGGGAGGTGGAGTTGACCGGGCTCCAGCCCTTCTCGTTGAGGAGGCGGACGCCGATGATGCGGCTCAAGCGGAAGGTCATCTCCTCTTGGTGCAGGTGGCAGAAGGCCCGAAGGTGCTCACCCTCAATGGCCTGGGGGGTGACCCGCCGCTGCTGGGAGCGGTGGGCGGCCAGGGGCATGTAGGAGATCTCGGTGATCAGGTTGAAGCGGGAGGCGTATTCCAGGATCCGCTGGGTCTCCTCGGTGGCTTGGTTGCCCCCGCCGAGGTGGAGCATCGGGACCCGGCGCATGACCTCCTGGTAGAGGTTGGGATCCTCGTTCTGGATCCGCTGGAGGGCGCCCTGGATCAGCTGGCGCACCGGGTCCAGATGGTGGTTCATCCCCTTCTCGTCGATGAAGGCGAGGCAGGCCAGGGCCCAGAGATAGAGGGATTCGTCCCCGTCCAGGCTCACGGGCAGGAAACGGCCGGGCTTGGGCAGGAAACCCGCCTGCTTTAGGAGGGCGAAGGCGTTGCCGGGGCCGTTGGCCTCCAGGACCCGGTCGGAGATGGAGCGGAGGCCCAGGGAGGAGAGCTCGGGCCTGAGCTTGAGTTCCTCGGCCAACTGGGGGGTTCGGGCCCGCACCAGGCGCACGCCCTGCTCGACTTCCACCTCGCCCAGGCGGCGTTCCAGGTCGCCCAGCAGCTGCTTGAGGGGCTGGGGCATGAAGGAGGATCCGTCGCTGAGGCGGTCCCGGATCTCCTCCAGGCTCACACCGGCATCCAAGGCCCGGATGAGGGTGTCGGCGCCGATGCGGCAGGTCACCATGGCGTCCATGGTCTCCACATCCGCCAGCTGGGCCAGGCCCAGGAGACGGTGGGGGTGCTGGAGCATGGGGGTGAGGAGCTCCAGGGTCGGCTGGATCACCAGGGGCTGGGTGATGCCGAGGGGGGCCCAGTGGGCCTCGGTCCCCCGGTGGTCCCGGGTCAGGTACTCATGGGCCAGGGCCTCGCCATGGGGGGTGAGGGAGGCATGCTCCCGGGTGGCGTCCATGGCGATGATGCCCATCCGGCAGAGGAAGGGCAGGAAGACCGTGCGGGTGCGCTCTGCGTCGATGGGGTGGAGGGTCTGGAGGAAGCTGAGGAAGGGCTGCACCGCCAGCACCTGTCCCTTGCGCTCCAGGAGGTGCTGCATCAGGAAGTGGCGGTCCTCGGCCGGGGGCATGTTCCAGAGCTTGAGGTCGTCCTCCAGGAGCTTGGCGAAGGCGCGCTCAGCCACCCAACGGGGGGCTTGGGCGGTGACGGCGGGCAGGAGGGTGTCCACCCGGCCCTCCCGGCTCCAGAGCAGGCCGAGTCGATGGAGGAGGGCGAAGAGCAGGGTGGCGTCCCGCTCCTCCGTGATGAGGGCATTGCCCTTCATGATCTGGCCGAGTTCCTTCTTGGCGGGGAGTCCTCCCTTGAGGATGCGGATCCCGCCGAGGCAGCGGAGGAGGATGGAACTCAGGGAGAGGGCGAAGCCGTAGGGGCCAGGGGCCTCCAAGCCAATGCCCTGCTCGGTCTGGAACTGGAAGGCGGCGTCGTCGAAGTCTTCCAGGGCATCCGCCACCCGCTCGGCCACGGCCCAGCCCTGAGGCGCAGGCAGCATGAGGCCGAGTTCGGCCAACTCCTGGAGGGGAGCCGGATCCGGGACGACGCCCTGACCCAGGAAGAGCTTCAGGGCGCGGAGGCAGCTGCCGTCCAGGTCGGCCAGGGCATTGGTCAGCCTGCGGTTGTCCTCGAGGTGGAAGACCATGGTCTTCAGCAGGCGGAGCCTTCCATCGGGCCCTTCCGAGGCATGCTGCGGCACCGGCAGCTTCCGACGCTCGCAGATGCGACGCAACTGGTCGTCGGTGCAATGGGATAGCAGCTGGTAGTGAGAAAGCGCCATGGTCCCTCGCCACCGCCCGGACTGTCAGGCGATCTATCAGTTTCCCATGGGGAATCCCGGATGGCGAGGGGGACTTTACAGAGCGGTGGCATTCCGGAGCATGGTCAGGAGCCAGTGGGAGGGCTGAAGGGCTTTCACCGCGTGGGGATGCCCCTGGGGCAGGGGGATCTGGTCACCAGGGCCGAGGGTCTGGCTCTCTCCATCCACCCTCACCTCCAGGCTGCCCTCAAGCAGCAGGATCTGGGCCGGAAAGGGGGCGGTGTGGGCGCTGATCTCCTGTCCGGCATCCATGGCGAAGACAAGCACCTTGGTGGACCCCGGGAGGTCCAGGAGAGGGCGGCTGGTGGTGGCCTCAGGGGTGATGGGCATTTGCAGGTGGAGGTCGGTGATCACGGACATGGCAGGCTCCTGGTCGGGTGGCATGAAGGAGGGGGCGCCCGGGACCGGCCCGGGCACCCCCTGGTGACGGAGAGAAGGCCGGAGGACTACTTGGCGAAGATCGCCTCGACATCGGCCTTGCCATCGGTGCCGATGAGCTTGAGGCCGAACTTGTCCTGGAGGACCTTGAAGACATTGGGGCTGACGAAGGCCGGGGCGGAGGGCCCGATGGCGATGTTCTTGACGCCCAGGTAGAGGAGGGAGAGGAGGACGACCACAGCCTTCTGTTCGAACCAGGAGAGGACAATGGTCAGGGGCAGGTCGTTCACTCCGCAGCCCACGGCCTGGGCCAGGCCGGCGGCCACCTGGATGGCGCCGTAGGCGTTGTTGCACTGACCCATGTCCAGGAGGCGGGGCAGGCCCAGGAGGGTGCCGTAGTCGTGCCCCATGATGCGGTATTTGCCGCAGCCCAGGGTCAGGATGAAGGAGTCGGCCGGGGCGTTCTTGGCGTACTCGGTGTAGTAGTTGCGGCCCACCTTGGCGCCGTCGCAGCCGCCGATGACGAAGAATCGGCTGATCTGGCCCTTGCCCACGGCATCCAGGATGGCGGGAGCTGCTCCGAGGATCACGCTGTGGTGGAAGCCGGTCATGGTGCGGCCATGGTCCCGGGCGGGCAGGGCGCCCAGGGCCTTGGCCTTGGCGATGACCTCACTGAAGTCATCGGTGGTGAGGCGCTTGGCGCCGGGGACGGCGGTCACGCGCAGGGTGTAGAAACGGTCCGCGTAGGTGGGCTTGGGATGCAGCACGCAGTTGGTGGTGGCCAGGATGGCGCCGCCGAAGGCCTCGAACTCGTCTTTCTGGAGCTGCCAGGCCCCGCCGAAGTGGCCGCCCATGTTGGGGTGGTTGGCGAACTTGGGATACATGAAGGCGGGGAGCATCTCGCCGTGGGTGTAGACCAGGACATCGGTGCCCTCGCACTGCTTGAGGAGGTTGTCCAGATCCAGCATGTCGTGGCCAGTGATCAGGATGCCGGGCTGGGCCTTGGTGCCCATGAAGACTTCCTTGGGAGCAGGCTGGCCGTAGTGCTCCACATGGGCCTGGTCCAGCATCTCCATCACCTTGAGGTTGTGCTTGCCGCACTCCAGCACCATCTCCAGCAAGGTAGGGATGTCGAAGTTGACGTTGGTGACGGTGGCGAAGAGGGCGTCCTCGATGAAGGCGCTCACGGCCTCATCGCTTTTGCCCAGGCGCCGGGCGTGGTGGGCATAGGCGGCCATCCCCTTGAGGCCGTAGAGCAGGATCTCCTGGAGGGACTGGACATCGGGATCCTTGCCGCAGGCACCATAAGTGGCGCAGCCGGTACCGTTCGCAGTCTGTTCACACTGGTTGCAGAACATCTCGATTCCTCCTGTGGTGTCCCTCGGGGACGGTGTGAGACGAGTGTCGGACCAGAACGTCGGTGCCTCCTTGACGCGTGTCAAGAATCCGGAGAATTCTCCTGCCTGGGAGTCAAGTCCCCCAGAATCCCTCCCGAAGAGGCCAGAAATGAGCTGGCTTGCGTGGGGGTCTTGGGCATGGGGGGGGTATCCGCGGGAGGAAACCGGAGCCTGGGGGCTTGGGGGGCCTTGCCTCCGCTGCTCTGCCTCCTGGCGGGTCTGGTGGCTTCGGGCTTCAGTGCGTGGGGCCTTGTCATAGGGCTCGTCGCGGCAGTGTTCGCCGGTCTGGCGACTTGGGGGGCGGGGAAGGGGAGGCCCGGCCAAAAGGCCGCCGGGGTGTCCAGTCCTGAGGAAGCTCCGATGGGGGCCCAGGCGGGTTCCGGGCCGGCGGTGATGGATGTGGAGAAGCTCGCCGAGGCCATCATCCCCGTCTGGGCCGGTCAGGCCAGTGGAGTCCGGCAACAGACGGAGGAGGCCATCCAGTCTCTGACCATGCGCTTTGCGGCCATGCAGGGGGAGCTTCAACAGGCTCTGGGTGCGGCCGGAGGAGAGGCCACTCGGGATCTGATGGTCACCTTGGAGGCCTGTGAGCGGGAGCTGGGCACGGTCTCGACCGCCATCCTCCAGAGCCAGGAGAGCCGGGCCCGGATCATGTCCCGCATCGCCGAACTGGAGAAGAGCACCGAACAGCTGCATGAGATGTCCACCGAGGTGGCCGACATCGCCTCCCAGACCAACCTGCTGGCCCTGAATGCCGCCATCGAGGCGGCCCATGCCCGGGACCTGGGCAAGGGCTTCGCGGTGGTGGCCGATGAGGTCCGGAAGCTCTCCGACCGCTCGGGCAATACCGGTCGGCTGATTACTGAACGGGTGGCTCAGGTGGGGAGGAGCATCCGGGCGGGGCTGGAGGAGGCCCAGACCTTTGCGGCCCATGACGAGGAAACCATCCGGCGCTCCGAGGCCACCATCCGCTCCGTCCTCGAGCGCTTCGGCCGTTCGGCCAAGGCCCTGGGGCTGGTGACGGAGACGCTGGAGGGAGCGGGGACGCGGCTTCAGAGCGAGATCTCCGAGACCCTCATCCACCTCCAGTTCCAGGACCGCACCTCCCAGATCCTCCAGAGCGTCATCCGGGACATGGAGAAGTTCCAGGACCGCATGGCCCACAATCCCTCGGCCCTGGAGGTAGAGGAGTGGCTCCGGGAACTGGAGGAGACCTATACCACCCTGGAGCAGAAGGCGGTCCACCACGGGACCACCTTTGAAGGCGGGGGTGGGGATTCGGAAATCACCTTCTTCTAGGAGTCGAGCGTCCCATGGCCAAGACCATCATGATCATCGACGACTCCACCAGCCTCCGGCAGGTGGTCGGCATCGCCCTGAAGAATGCGGGCTACGACGTGTTGGAGGCCTGTGACGGCAAGGACGCGCTGGCCAAGCTCACGGGGCAGAAGATCCACCTCATGATCAGCGACGTCAACATGCCGAACATGGATGGGATCTCCTTCCTCAAGGCGGTGCGCCTGCTGCCTGCCTACAAGTTCACGCCCATCATCATGCTCACCACCGAGGCAGGCGACGAGATGAAGAAGGCGGGGCAGGCCGCCGGGGCGAAGGCCTGGGTGGTCAAGCCCTTCAAGCCTGAAGTCCTGCTCACGGCCGTGTCGAAACTCATCCTCCCCTGATAGGAGGGCTCCATGCTCGAGGTCAAACCCAGCCATTCCCGAGGGGCAGGTGTCCTCCGTCTCATCGGAGATCTGACGATCTATTCGGTTGGAGATGCCCGCAAGGACCTGGAGGCCCAGCTCCACCAGCAGCCCACCCTCACCCTGGATCTTTCAGAGGTGGAGGAGGTGGATACGGCCGGGGTCCAGCTCCTCCACTGGCTCAAGCAGGAGGCTGAGGCGCTGGGGGGGAATCTGGCGCTCCAGCACCACAGCCCTGCTGTCGTCGAAGTCTTTGAACTCCTTGGAGTCATCGCCCATTTCGGGGATCCGATCATCGTCGAGAACTGAGAGGTTGCCATGGACTTCGACGGCGCCAAGCAAACCTTTGTCATAGAAGCCAGGGAGCTTCTGGATGCCATGGAGGAGGCTCTCCTGGACCCCGAGTCCAGCGAGTCGGTCAATGCCATGTTCCGGGCGGTCCATACGATCAAGGGCTCTGCAGGGCTCTTCGGCTTCGATCACATCGTGCGCTTCGCCCACACCGTGGAGAGCGTCATGGACCGGGTGCGGGACGGGAGCCTGGCCTTTGATCCCGAGCTGGTCTCCCTCATCCTGGCCTGCCATGACCATGTTGCCCGGCAGATCCAGGAGCTGCAGGAGGGGGATGAGGAGGGGAGCCCCGAGACCGGCGCCGAGGGGGCTGCCCTCCTGGAGCGGCTCCTGCCCTATCTCGGGGCCGTGGTGCCCCGGACGGCACCCCAGGCGGCCCTGCTCACCCATGGGGGACAGGCTCCGGGCGAGGAGGAGGCGCCGGGCTGTTGGCACCTCTCCCTGCGCTTCGGTCCAGATACCCTCCGTCAGGGCATGGACCCCACGTCCTTCGTCCGCTATCTGAAGACCCTGGGCACCATCCAGCACCTGGCCCCCATCCTCGACCATCTGGGGACCGGGGCCGACTATGACCCGGAGACCTGCTACCTGGGGCTGGAGATCGATCTGGAGAGCCCTGCGGAGCGTCAGGTGCTGGAGGATGTCTTCGAGTTCGTGAGGGAGGACAGCCGGATCCGCATCCTTCCCCCCCACTCCAAGATTGAGGAATACCTCCAGCTCATCCGGGAACTGCCTGAAGAGGAGCAGTTCCTGGGCGAGATCCTGGTGAAGGGGAAGTGCATGACGCCCCGGGAGCTGGCGGAGGCTCTGGGCCGTCAGCAGGAGGAGACTCTGGAGGGTGGTGCCATCCAGGGGAGGATGTTGGGCACCATCGCCATCCAGGACCAGGACATCCCTCCCGCCGTGGTGGCCGCGGCCCTGGACAAGCAGAAGAAGGTCCGGGAGAAGGGCTCCGGCGAAGTGAAGGTCGTCAAGGTCCAGGCCGAGAAACTGGACCGTCTGGTGGATCTGGTGGGCGAGCTGGTCATCGCCGCCGCCACGGCCAACACCCTGGCCGGCCAGTCCGCTGACTCGGCCATGCTTGAGTCGACCGCCGTCATCAACAAGCTGGTGGAGGAGATCCGGGACAACGCCCTCAGTCTCCGCATGGTCCAGATCGGTGAGACCTTCAGCCGCTTCCGCCGGATTGTCCGGGATGTGAGCCAGGAGCTGGGCAAGTCCATCGAACTGGAGATCAAGGGGGGTGAGACCGAACTGGACAAGTCCATCGTGGAGAAGCTCAGCGATCCCCTCATGCACATCGTGCGGAACTCCATTGACCACGGCATCGAGCCCGTGGAGGTGCGGCGAGCGAGGGGCAAGCCGGAGACGGGTTCCCTCTGTCTGAACGCCTTCCACGAGTCCGGGAATATCGTCATCGAGGTGGCGGACGATGGGGGCGGCCTGAACCGGCAGAAGATCCTGGCCAAGGCCATTGAGCGGGGCCTGGTGCCCGAGGGCGCCAACCTGAGCGATCAGGAGATCTCCACGCTCATCTTCGAGCCAGGCTTCTCCACCGCCGACAAGGTGAGCGACCTCTCCGGGCGGGGCGTGGGCATGGATGTGGTGCGGCGCAACATCGACGAGTTGCGGGGCATCATCGAAGTGGAGACCTATGAGGGGGCTGGCACCACCATGCGCTTCCGCCTGCCCCTGACCCTGGCCATCATCGATGGCTTCCGGGTCGGAGTGGATGCCACGCCTTACGTCATTCCCCTCGACATGGTCCTGGAGTGCCTGGATCTGGGGCCCTTCCTGGAGTCGGAGGAGAACCACCTCATCAACCTCCGGGGCGAGGTGCTGCCCTTCCTGCGGCTCCGGGAGATCTTCAGGACCCCGGGTGAGCTGCCGGCCCGTGAGCGCGTCGTGGTCGTCCAGTACGGGGACACCCGGGCGGGGATCGTGGTGGACAAGCTCATGGGTGAGTTCCAGACGGTCATCAAGCCCCTGGGGCAGCTCTTCCGCAGTGTGAGGGGCCTGGGTGGCTCCACCATCCTGGGTTCGGGCGAGGTGGCCCTGATCCTCGATGTCCCCCAGCTGATACAGCTGGCATCCACCTCGCGCGGCCCCCTGAGGGGGCGGATTCCCGTTCTTGCCTGACCACTCCCCGGAGACTCACATGTCCAATTCCATGAGTGTCAAAAAGAAGATGATCCTGCTCTCCGGGGCCGCTGTCATCGGCCTCCTCTTTGTGGTCGTCTTCAGCCAGATCATGACCGTCAAGCTCTTTGAGGCGGCCAACTACGCCAATGTCAACACGGTGCCCAGCCTGGTGATCCAGGGAAACCTCCGGGACGCTGTCTCCAATCTGCGTCTCCAGGTGAACCGGCACATCCTGAACACGGATGACAAGAAGATGGGGGACATCGAGGTCCTCATCAAGAAGCACCGGGAGGAGGGACGGAAGGCCCTGGCCGAGTATGAAAAGGCCTTGAGCGATGATAAGGACAAGAACCTCTGGGAGCAGGAGCGACGGGCCTGGGAGGATTACGACACCTCCATTGAACCCGTACTCAACCTCTCCAGGGCCAATAAGAATGAACAGGCCCGCGATCTCCAGACCACCAACATACCCATCGCCCTCAAGCTGGTGGATTTGGTCAACCAGGAGTTCGCCTACAACACCGAGCTGGCCCAGAAGGGGGCCGTGGAAGCCCAGACCCAGAAGTCCCGCATGCTCTGGCTCACCATCATCATTTCCCTGGCTGTCCTCGTCATCGTGGTGCTTCTGGCGGTGTTCATCACCAGGAACCTCCTGCGGACCCTGGGAGGGGAGCCCGAGGAGGCTGCCGAGGTGGCCCGGAAGGTTGCCGGCGGAGACCTCTCCATTGAGGTGCGTGTCGCTGCTGGGGATACCACCAGCATGATGGCTTCCATCCGGGAGATGGTGGCCAAGCTGGCGGAGACCATCGGGCAGGTCCGGGAGTCCGCTGGCACCTTGGTCTCGGCTTCAGAGCAGTTGAGCGCCACGGCCCAGTCCCTGAGCCAGGGCGCCAGCGAACAGGCGGCGAGCGTGGAGGAGACCTCTTCTTCGATGGAGGAGATGAGCGCTTCCATCGCCACCAACAACGAGAACGCCA
Organism: uncultured Holophaga sp.; assembly: GCF_963677305.1. Lineage (GTDB taxonomy): Bacteria > Acidobacteriota > Holophagae > Holophagales > Holophagaceae > Holophaga. Next base: position 2,546,188 of record NZ_OY781925.1, on the reverse strand, counting down.
AGGTCACCGGTGATCTGGCCCTCAAGACGGCCAGGGAGGCCTCTGAAGGCGGTCAGGCCGTGGCCTCGACCGTGGACGCCATGAAGCAGATCGCCCAGAAGATCGCCATCATCGATGACATCGCGTACCAGACCAATCTCCTGGCCCTCAACGCGGCCATCGAGGCAGGCCGGGCCGGGGAGCATGGCAAGGGCTTCGCCGTAGTGGCCGCCGAGGTGCGCAAGCTGGCTGAGCGCAGCCAGGTGGCGGCCCAGGAGATCAGCCAGCTGGCCACAGGCAGTGTGGATCTGGCGGTCCGGGCGGGCAGTCTGCTGGAGGTGATCGTGCCCTCCATCCAGAAGACGGCGGACCTGGTCCAGGAGATCTCGGCGGCTTCGGCGGAGCAGAACTCCGGTGTGGGGCAGATCAACGGGGCTCTCACGCAGATCAGCCAAGCAACCCAGCAGAGCGCGGCGGCTTCTGAGGAACTGGCCTCTACCTCCGAGGAGGTGAGCTCCCAGGCCATGGAATTGCAGGGGATGATGGAGTTCTTTGTGCTTGCCAACGCCAGGGGCTCCGTTGGCGGAGGCAGCCGCAAACTCTCCAAGGCTCCTTCCAAGGGCGCCACGGTGGGGCGCTCTGTTACGCATCAGGCCCAGGATGAGCATAACTTCACCCGATTCTGAGGAGTGGCCCATGGCCGAACTCGTGAAGGTCGACAAAGGGGGGGGGCGGGGTACGGGCGGCTTTCAGCGGAACCAGTTCCTCACCTTCAGTCTGGCCGGAGAAGTCTTTGCCCTGGAGATCCGCTATGTCCGGGAGATCATCCAGTACGGTGGCCTCACCCGGGTCCCCCTCATGCCTGAGTTCATCCGGGGTGTGATCAACCTCAGAGGGGCGGTGGTGCCGGTGGTGGATCTGGCTGTGCGTCTGCGGAGATCTCAGACGGAGTCCACCAAGCGGACCTGCATCGTGATCCTGGAGGTTCTCCGGGGGGAAAGGCTCGCCACCATCGGTGTGCTGGTGGACAACGTCAGCGAGGTCCTGGAGATCGCCGAGAACCAGATCGAGGCGGCGGACAGCTTCGGGGCGGGGATGCGTTCCGAGTTCATCCGGGGCATCGGCAAGTTGGAGGACCACTTCGTGATCCTGCTGGAGGCGGACCTTCTCCTCTCCAGGCAGGAACTGGAGAAGCTCCCGGGCGACTCCGACCCGCCCCAGGAGGGCATGACGCCCAGCTGAGCCCCTGGTTTCCCCGTTCCCCACGTCCTTGGCCCACTTTCAGGAGATTGCCATGTCCAGCAGCCTGAGCGTCCGGAAGAAGATGTTCCTTCTTTCCGGAGTCGCCATTCTTGGTCTCATCCTGGTCGTCCTCATCAGCCAGGTCATGACGGTCAAGCTCTTCCATTCCGTCAACTACTCCAATGTCAACACCATCCCCAGCCTGGTGGTGCAGGACAAGGTGAAGGAGTCCTTCCTTCTGCTGAGGGTGAACATCAACCGCTTCATCCAGAACACGGACCCGGCCCAGGTGGCACCGCTGGAAGCCGCGGTCCAGAAGAACCGTCAGGATACGAAGGACTATCTCAGGGACTATGGGAAGCTGCTCAGTGATGATACGGATCGGCGCTACTGGGAGGAGGAGACCAAGGCCTTTGAGGCCTATGACGGAACCCTTGACCACTCCATCGCCCTGATCCGCTCCGGCAAGCGGGCCGAGGCCAACGCCCGGGGGCCGGTCATCGCGCCTCTGTCGGTAAGGATGACGGAGGTCATCAACCAGATCTACGACTTCAATGTGAAGCTGGGCCAGAAGGCGGCTGCGGATGCCACCAGCGCCAAGGGCAATACGATGCTCGTGACCCTGATCATCTCCCTGGTGGTCCTCCTGGTGGTGGCTGGGCTGACCTATGTCATCACCGGGGACCTCCTCCGCACCCTGGGGGGCGAACCCGGCGAAGCCTCCGAGATCGCCCGGCGGGTGGCCGCCGGGGATCTCAGCACCCAGTTCGCCCTCGCACCGGGCGACAGCAACAGTCTGATGGCCTCCATGAAGCGGATGACGGAGTCCATCCAGGCCGTGATGGCGGACACCTCCATGCTGGTCCAGAGTGCCGCCGCCAACCGTCTCGATGTGCGGGCGGATGCCGAGCGGCACCAGGGCGAGTTCCGGAACCTGGTGCAGGGGATCAACGCCACCCTGGACGGGGTCGTGGTGCCCATGAAGGCCCTCATCGAGGATGTGAACAACCTCTCCGTCCAGACGGTCCGTGGCAACTTCGCCGAGCGGGCCCCGGAGGGGCGGCATCAGGGCGAGTACCGGAAGGTGGTGGAGGGCTTCAATGCCACCCTGGACACGGTGGTGGACAAGCTGGAGTGGTACCGCTCGATCATCGACGCCGTCCCCTTCCCGATCCACGTGACGGACCTGGACATGAAGTGGACCTTCCTCAACAAGGCCTTCGAGAAGCTGATGGTGGACCAGGGCTACGTGAAGGACCGCGAGGATGCGGTGGGACGCCCCTGCTGTACGGCCAACGCCAACATCTGCAAGACCGATGGCTGCGGCATCGTCCAATTGAAGCGCGGTGTGAAGGAGAGCTTCTTTGATTGGTGCGGCATGAACTGCAAGCAGGACACCGCTCCGGTGCTGAACGCCAAGGGTGAGACCGTGGGCTATGTGGAGACGGTGACCGACCTGACCTCCACCCTGCGCATCAAGAACTACACCGAAGTCGAAGTGCAGCGCGTGGCCCGCAACCTGGAACGTCTGAAGGTCGGCAATCTGGACCTCGACCTCACCCTGGCGGACGGGGACGCTTACACGCAGGAGGTGCGGCAGCAGTTCGGCAAGATCAACGAGAGCCTCACCCAGGTGGGCCAGTCCCTCAACGCGCTTGTCTCCGATGTCAACAAGCTCTCCGTGGATGCCATCCAGGGTCGCTTCTCCAGTCGTGCGGATGTCAGCCAGCATGCCGGTGAATACCGGAAGGTGGTGGAAGGGGTGAACGGCACCCTGGACACCGTGGTGGACAAGCTGGAGTGGTACCGCTCGATCATCGACGCCGTCCCCTTCCCGATCCATGTGACGGACCTGGACATGAAGTGGACCTTCCTCAATAAGGCCTTCGAGAAGCTGATGGTGGACCAGGGCTACGTGAAGGACCGCGAGGACGCAGTGGGGCGCCCCTGCTGCACAGCCAACGCCAACATCTGCAAGACCGATGGCTGCGGCATCATCCAGCTCAAGAAGGGGGTGAAGCAGAGCTTCTTCGATTGGTGCGGGATGAACTGCAAGCAGGACACAGCCGCAGTCCTCAACGCCAAGGGCGAGACCGTGGGCTTTGTGGAGACCGTGACGGATCTGACCTCCACCCTCCGTATCAAGCACTACACCGAGAAGGAGGTTCTGCGTGTGGCGGAGAACCTTGAAAAGCTGAGCAGCGGTGACCTCAACCTGGATCTCACGCTTGCCAAGGGCGATGAGTTCACCCGGGAGGTCGAAGCCCAGTTCGCCCAGATCAACGACAGCTTCAAGCGGGTGGGCCAGTCCCTGAACACCCTGGTGACGGATGTGAACAAGCTCTCCGTGGACGCCATCCAGGGCCGCTTCGGCACCCGGGCTGACGCCAGGCAGCATGCTGGGGAATACCGGAAGGTGATCGATGGGGTGAATGGCACCCTGGACACGGTGGTGGACAAGCTGGAGTGGTACCGCTCGATCATCGATGCCGTGCCCTTCCCGATCCACGTGACCGACCTGGACATGAAGTGGACCTTCCTCAACAAGTCCTTCGAGAAGCTGATGGTGGACCAGGGCTACGTGAAGGACCGCGAGGATGCAGTGGGACGCCCCTGCTGCACGGCCAACGCCAACATCTGCAAGACCGATGGCTGCGGCATCGTCCAGCTCAAGAAGGGGGTGAAGGAGAGCTTCTTCGACTGGTGCGGGATGAACTGCAAGCAGGATACGGCCGCGGTGCTCAACGCCAAGGGCGAGACTGTGGGCTTTGTGGAGACTGTGACCGACCTGACCTCGACCATCCGTGTGAAGCACTACACTGAGAAGGAGGTGGTGCGGGTGGCGGCCAATCTCGAGAAGCTGGGGGCCGGTGATCTGAACCTGGACCTCTCCCTTGCCGAGGCTGATCAGTACACCCGCGAAGTCCAGACCCAGTTCGGCAAAATCAACGGCAGCTTCAAGCGGGTCGGTACCTCCCTCAATGCCCTGGTGAGCGATGCGGCCATGCTCTCCGAGGCGGCGGTGGCCCTCAAGCTGGATACCCGGGCGGATGCCACCAAGCATCAGGGTGAGTACCGGAGTGTCATCGAGGGCGTCAATGCCACCATGGATGCCGTGATCGGGCCCCTGAACATCCTCATTACGGATGTCCAGAACCTGGCCAGGGCCGTGGTGGAGGGGCGTCTCGATGTGCGCGGAGATGTCTCCGTCCACAAGGGGCAGTTCCGGGAGGTAGTCCAGGGGCTCAATGCCCTGGTGGAGGCGGTCATCGCCCCCATCAACGAGGTCAAGCATGTCATGGGCGCTCTCGCCAGCGGCGATCTGACCCAGATGATCCGTCAGGACTACCAGGGCGAGTTCATGGTCCTCAAGGAGTCCATTAACGACACCACGACCAAGCTCGGCTCCACCATCACTGAAGTGAGGGATGCCACGACCATGCTCCTCAACGCCTCCGACCAGCTCAGCGCCACGGCCCAGACCCTGAGCCAGGGCGCCAGTCAGCAGGCGGCCAGTGTGGAGGAGACCTCGGCCTCCATGGAGGAGATGAGCGCCTCCATCGCCACCAACAACGAGAACGCCAAGGTCACCGGGGATCTCGCCATCAAGACGGCGAAGGAGGCGGTGGAGGGTGGCCAGGCCGTGCGGGAGACCGTGGGGGCCATGAAGCAGATCGCCCAGAAGATCGCCATCATCGATGACATCGCCTACCAGACCAACCTCCTGGCCCTCAATGCCGCCATCGAGGCGGGCAGGGCAGGGGAGCACGGCAAGGGCTTCGCGGTGGTGGCGGCAGAGGTCCGCAAGCTGGCAGAGCGCAGCCAGGTGGCGGCCCAGGAGATCAGTCACCTGGCCACCGGCAGCGTGGGACTGGCGGAGCGGGCCGGGAGCCTGCTGGAGGTGATCGTCCCCTCGATCCAGAAGACCGCTGATCTCGTCCAGGAGATCGCGGCGGCCTCGGCGGAGCAGAACTCCGGCGTCGGCCAGATCAACGGGGCCATCACCCAGATCAGCCAGGCCACCCAGCAGAGCGCGGCGGCTTCTGAGGAACTGGCATCCACGGCCGAGGAGGTCAGCTCCCAGGCGATGGAACTGCAGTCCATGATGGAGTTCTTCACCCTGACCGACACCCGCGAGGCCAAGGGGCGACCGGACCGGAAGGGGGGGCGCATGCCCGCCCGTCCCAAGGTGGCCGCCACCCGGCAGCGTCGGGATGAAGGGCCGGATGACCGCGAGTTCACCCGGTTCTGAGGAGGGAGACATGGCCGAGCCGATGCAGGTCGACAAGCGGCAAGCCCGGGTCCCGGCGGTGATCGCCGGGACCCAGAGGAACCAATTCCTGACCTTCACCCTCGGGGGTGAGACCTTCGCCATGGAGATCCGCTTCATCCGGGAGATCATCCAGTACGGCGGTCTGACCACCGTGCCCCTCATGCCGGACTTCATCCGGGGGGTGATCAACCTCCGGGGGGCAGTGGTGCCCGTGGTGGATCTAGCCGTCCGCTTCCGGCGGCGCCCCACCGAACCCACCAAGCGGACCTGCATCGTGATCCTTGAGGTGGGGGAGGGGGAGCGCCTCTCGACCCTGGGTGTCCTGGTGGACAACGTCAGCGAGGTGCTGGAGATCTCTGATGGCGAGATCGAGCCTGCTCCCAGTTTTGGGAGCAGCTTGCGGGCGGACTTCATCCAGGCCGTGGGCAAGGTGGCCGGGAAGTTCGTGATCCTCCTGGATGTCAGCCAGGTCCTCTCCGTTGAAGAGATGGCTGCACTGGCAGCCGGTCAGGGGGAAGCGGAGTCTTCTGTGGCCCCGGGAGTTTGAGTTGAGGGATGCCAGCGCGCTTGTTCCCCTGACCGATGTGGAGTTCGCCAAGCTCCGCACCCTGGTCAAGGATTTCACCGGGATTTCTCTCGCGGAGTCCAAGCGGACCCTGCTGGTGTCCAGGCTGGCCTCCCGCCTTCGGGTGCGGGGGCTGGCCACCTTTCTGGACTACTACAAGCTCATCACCTCTCAGGCAGAGCAGGACGAGTTCCAGACCGCCATCGACCTCATCACCACCAACGAAACCTCCTTCTTTCGGGAATCGGAGCACTTCCGTGTGCTCCGCGACTACATCGGCCATCTCCGTCCGGTGCCTTTCCCCTTCCGGGTGTGGAGTGCAGCCAGTTCCTCCGGGGAGGAGGCCTACACCATCGGCATGGTGCTCTCCGAGGTGCTGGGCAGCGCCGAGTGGGAAGTCCTGGGGACGGACATCAGCACCCGGGTGCTGGACCGGGCACGGAGGGGCATCTACCCCATGGAGCGGGCCTCCACCATCCCCATAGACATGCTGCACCGCCACTGTCTCAAGGGGCAGGGGAGCCACCAGGGGCTCTTCCGCATCGGGCAGCAGATCCGGGACCGGGTGCAGTTCATGCAGATGAACCTCTGCCGGCCCTTTCCCGCTGTGGGGCGCTTTGATGTGATCTTCCTCCGCAATGTGCTGATCTACTTTGAGACGGAGCAGAAGCGGAAGGTCGTCGAAGCCCTCGCCACTTGCCTGAAGCCTGGAGGGCTCCTTCTGGTGGGGCACTCCGAGAGCCTGAATGGCATCACATCCATGCTCACCCCCATCCAGCCAACGGTCTATCGTGTCGCCTGAATCCAAGGTCAAGGACATCTTCCTCAATCCCGGAGAATTCGCCTTCGGGGACCGGAAGACGCGGATCTGGACCCTCCTGGGCTCCTGTGTGGCCGTCACCTTCTGGCATCCCACCCGCCACTGCGGGGCCATGTGCCACTACCTGCTGCCCCAGGCACCCTCCCCGGGTCCCCCGGATGGCCGCTATGCCCACGATGTCATCCACCTCATCCTCTCCCACTTTCGGCGTCAGCAGCTGGAGCCCCGGGACTTCGTGGTCAAGATGTTCGGCGGCAGCAGCATGTTCCCTGATTCCGCCCTGGGGGAGAACTTGGCCATCGGGGCCCGCAACATCCATCTGGGACACGCCTTCCTGCGGGAGGCCGGCTTTCGCTTGGCCTGTTCAGATTTGGCGGGCACCCAGCAGCGCATGGTCATCTTCGAGCTATGGACCGGGGATGTGTGGGTCCGCCAGGGTCCCCCCCGCAGCGCGGAAAATCCGGGATCAGAGAGGAGGAACAGCCGATGAACCCAGGTGCTCCCATCAAGGTTCTGATTGTGGATGACTCTGCTGTGGTGAGGCAGGTGCTGGTCGGGATCCTGGAGAAGGACCGCCAGGTTCGGGTCATCGGCTACGCCATCGACCCCATCTTCGCCATGGAGAAGATGCAGAAGGAGTGGCCGGACGTCATCATCCTGGATGTGGAGATGCCCCGGATGGATGGCATCACCTTCCTGAAGAAGATCATGGCCGAGCGGCCTACGCCTGTTATAATTTGTTCATCATTAACCATCAAGGGCACCGAGACCTGCCTGCAGGCCATGTCGGCGGGGGCTTTCGCCATCTTCACCAAGCCCTCCATGGGGGTGAAGGACTTCCTGAATGAGGCCGCCCACGACCTCCTGGGCTCGGTTCGGGCTGCGGCCGGGGCCCGCATGGCCAAGCTACCTCCCATGATGCCCCTGGCCAAGGCTGCGGAGAAGTTCAGTGCCGATGTGGTCATGTCGGCCGGTTCGGAGGCCATGGCCATCACCACGGACCGCTTCACGGCCATCGGCACCTCCACCGGCGGGACTCAGGCCCTGGAGTACGTCCTGGCCAACCTCCCCCGCACCTGCCCGGGCATCGTCATCGTGCAGCACATGCCCGCCCAGTTCACAGCCGCCTTCGCCAAGCGGTTGGACAGCATCTGCGAGATCGAGGTGAGGGAGGCGGCCACCGGTGACCGGGTGATCCCGGGCCGTGCCCTCATCGCCCCCGGTGGCAAGCATCTGGCGGTGCGGCGCAGCGGCGCCCAGTACGTGGCGGAGGTCATCAGCGCTCCCCCCGTGAACCGGCACTGCCCCTCGGTGGATGTCCTCTTCCGCTCCGTGGCCAAGTTTGCCGGGCGGAACGCTGTGGGGGTCATCATGACGGGTATGGGCGACGACGGTGCCCGTGGCCTTCTGGAGATGCGCCAAGCCGGTGCCCTCACCTTTGCCCAGGACGAGGCCACCTGCGTGGTCTTCGGCATGCCCAAGGAGGCCATCAAGCTGGGGGCCGCAGAGCGGGTGGTTCCCATCCAGGAGATCCCAGGGCTCATCTCCAGGTAGCTTGGGGGAGTTCCTGCCAGGGGAGCTGGATCACGAAGACAGCGCCACCTCCGGGGGCATTGTCCGCCCGGATCGTGCCGCCATGGCACTCCACCGCGGCCCGGCAGAATGCCAGACCCAGGCCGTTGCCCACGCGGTGGGAGGCGGGAGCGTCTCCGGGCCGGTTGAAGGGGTGGAAGACCTGGTCCCTGGCGTCATCGGGGATGGGGGGACCCTGGTCCAGGATCCGGAGCTGGAGTCTTTCGGGGAGCTGCTCTACCTCTAGGGAGATGGCCGAACCGTTGGGGCTGTGGCGGGAGGCGTTGATGAGGAGGGCCAGGAGGGCGCGCCCCAGGAGGTCCTGATCCAGAGGCCAGGCCAGGTCCTCGGGGAGGCGGAGATGGAGGTGCTGGGCGTTTCTGTCCAGATTGCCCTGCAGTTCCTTCCGGCAGCCCTCCAGGAGATCCGAGAGGTGGACGAGCTCCATGCGGGGCTGGAGCCCCTGGCACTCGGAGAGCTCAAGATCCAGCAGATCCTGGGCGATGCGGGCCAGGGCCCGCCCGCTTTCCCGGATCATGGCCGTGAGATCCTCCCAGGGGGCTCCCGAGCGGAGCTGGTCCTCCAGGAGCTCTGCGGTCAGGAGGACGCCCTGGATGGGGGTCTTCAGATCATGGACGATGCTGCGGGCCAGCCGCTCGCGCCGCTCCGTGGCGGTGGCCCGGGAGCTACGCTCGGCAGCCAGGTCCGCTTCGAGGCCGGCCAGATGCAGGAGGAGCTGCACCCTGGCCAGCAGGAGCTCCGGCAGGTCCTCCGGGGAGAGGAGGTCGTCGGCCCCCGCTTCCAGGGAGGCCCGCCCCTCGGCGGGATCCCGCTTCTCCAGGAGGCAGAGGATCGGGAGATTCGGGCCGACCAGCTCCCGCAGGCTCCGGCAGAGTGCTGGAGCGGGTCCGGCCGGACAGGCCAGGATCAGCCGGGGGAGCGGGGTCTGCAGCAGGGCGGGGACCTCGCCGGGGTGCCGCACGGCCCGCCACACCATGCCCTCCAGGCAACGCTGGAGCCCCGGGCTCCGGTGTCCGGTCTCATCGACCACAAGGATCCACTGCTCCATGGCTCTCCTGAAATGGCTGGACTTGGGGTATGGTTCTAGGTGCGGATGCCGCCTCCCACCCAGCTTTTCGGCGGACGGCGCCCCTTCTCCAGTTCCGGACGCTCCCTTGACTGCCCACCTCTGGTCCAAAGCCCCCCTCTTCCAGTCCCTGGACCCGGTCCAGGTGGAGCTGCTGACCTCCCTTTCAGCCTCGAAGAACCTGGAGGAGGGCCAGGTCCTCTTCCACGAAGACGAGCCCTGCAGCGGCTTCTTTGTCCTCACGGAGGGGGCCGTCCAGCTTACGCGGATGAGTCCAACCCCCGGAGCCCACCCGACCCTGGCGGTGGTCCTGCCGGTGCAGAGCTTCGCCGAGGCCGCCATGTTCGGGGGAGAGTCCTTCCCTGCCACAGCCACCGCGCTCAAGCCTTCTGTGGTCCGGCACTTCCCGAAGGCGGCCTTCCTGGGGGCCATGGTGCGGACCCCGGATCTGGCCCTGGCCATCATCCACGCCCAGGCCGTATGGCTGCGGAAGCTCGCCCTGAAAGTGGAGAGCCTCAGCAGCTCCGACAGTCAGGAACGGCTCCACCGTTGGCTCAACGACACCCTGCCCGTGAACCTCTTCTTCAAGCTGCCCATGACCAAGAAAGCCCTGGCAGCCTCGCTGGGCATGACCCCCGAGACCCTCTCCCGAGCCCTGAGGACCATGCAGGAGAAGGGGCTCATCGAGGTGAGGGGCAACGCCATCCTCCGCCTCCGCTTGCGCTGATGCTCTTCAGCAAGGCCACCACCCACGCCCTGAGGGCCCTGGCAGCCCTGGAGGGTGGGACTGGGCCCAGAGGGGCCCAGGTCCTGGCGGCCGAGCTAGGCCTGCCGGGCCCCTACTTGGTCAAGGTCTTCCAGACCCTGGCCCAGGGCGGCCTCCTGACCGCTGTCCGCGGGGCCCACGGGGGTTTCTGCCTGGCCCGTCCCGCCGAAGAGGTGACCGTCCTCGATGTGGTCCGGCTTGTGGAGAGCCAGGAACCCCTGGGCCAGTGCATCCTCGGACTTGCCGACTGTGGTCGGACGAGCCCCTGTCCCCTGCACGGTGCATGGTCCAGGGCCCGGTCAGGGCTTGAGCAGGAGCTGGGGGGCATCACCTTGGCCACTCTCCAGGCGGCCTTCCAGTCTCCAGAACGGGGGGCCTGACCCTTTCCGGGGGGGATCTGAGCTGGCAGAGGGGCGCGAAGTGCCCCATACTCTGCCCGGTCCTTCTTCTGTCGTTGCATAAATCAGGAAAAAAATATCCTGAATACAGGAATCATGCTGACATGCCCCGTGAGCATCCCTTCCATCCCCTCGTCTACCTCGTGGTCGCCCTTCTGGGGCTCCTGGTGGGGTCCGGGCTCTTCACCTTCATTTCGGCCGAGGGGACTTCCTACCTCTCGGACGATCCCAGGGTCTGTGTGAACTGTCACATCATGCGGGAGCAGTTCGACGGCTGGCAGCACAGTTCCCATCACGCCACGGCCACCTGCAATGACTGCCACCTGCCCCATGACAACGTGGTCCACAAATACCTCGTCAAAGCGGGCAATGGCTTCCATCACTCCAGAGCATTCACCTTCATGGACTTCAGGGAGCCCATCCGGATCAAGCCCGGCAATGCCCAGGTCCTGGAGGCCAACTGTCTCCGCTGCCACGGTGAGCTCACCCGGGAGATCACGGCCCACGGGACCCTGGGAGTTCCCACCGATCCCACCCAGAAGGCGGACCTCTATGGATGTGTCCGCTGTCACCAGGAAGTGGGGCACGGCCCCCGACGCTGAACCCACCATCCCTCCGGAGGAGAGCTTCCATGCCCAGCCCTGCACCCTCCCGCCAAGTGTTCCGCCTGGTCCTTGTGGCCCTCGGGGCCGCTGTGGCGGTCATCCTGGTCATGGCGCTCTACGCCAGCGTGTCCAAGCGGAAGCAGGAGGCCCTCCAGACCAGCTTCAAGCTGGTAAACCTGGATGAGAAGACGGTGGATCCGGCCCAGTGGGGGAAGAACTTCCCCCGGCAGTACGACGCTTATCTCAGGACCAATGAGCGGTACATTACCCAATACGGAGGGGCCGGGAGCGAGGGCATGGCCGTGAGTCGACTGGAGAAGGATCCCCGCCTGGTGACCCTCTTCGATGGCTATGCCTTTGCTCTGGACTTCAACCAGCGGCAGGGGCACGCCTACATGCTCCAGGACCAGCGCAGCACCAAGCGCGTCACCCAGCGACCCCAGCCGGGCTCCTGTCTCCACTGCCACGCCTCCAACACCGTCGCCTACCGGGAGATGGGCCTGAAGCAGGGGGCGCCGGGGTCGCTGGAGGAGCCCTTCGACAGTCCGGATGCCCGCAAGCAGCTCATGGCCGGATTCGAGGCGGTCTGCAGGATGCCCTATGCCGAGGCCACCAAGCTGGTCCAGCATCCTGTGGCCTGCATCGACTGCCATGATCCCTCCAGCATGCAGCTCCGGGTCACCAAGCCCGGTTTCATCCGGGGCATCGCCGCCCTTGCGGAGAGCGGGGAGCCCACGCCCCACCTGCCTTCCATTGAGAAGTGGCGCAAAGGCGATCGCAGCTCCCCCTACGACGCAAACCGTGATGCCTCCCGCCAGGAACTTCGTTCCATGGTGTGCGGACAGTGCCACGTCGAGTATTACTGCGGGCCCAAGGTCACTCTCTTCTTCCCCTGGAACAAGGGGCTCAAGGTAGAGCAGATCGAGGCCTACTACGACGGCTACAAGTTTCCGGACGGCCATCGCTTCTTCGACTGGAAGCATGCTCGGACCGGCGCCGAGGTTCTGAAGGCCCAGCACCCCGAGTTCGAGACCTGGAGCCAGGGCATCCATGCCCGCTCCGGAGTCGCCTGTGCCGACTGTCACATGCCCTATATGCGGGAGGGGGCCATCAAGATCAGTGACCATCAGGTGAGGAGCCCCCTGATGGATGTCTCCCGAGCCTGCCAGACCTGTCACCGCTTTCCGGAGGCCGAGCTGAAGGCGCGGGTGGAGATTATCCAGGACCGCACCCACATCCTCATGAGCCGGGCCGAAGATGCACTGGTGAGCCTCATCCAGGAGATCGATGCGGCCCGGAAGGCCGGGGTGCCCGAAGCCAGGCTGCAGCCCGTGCTGGAGCTCCACCGGAAGGCTCAATGGCGCCTGGACTTTGTGAACGCCGAGAACTCCATGGGCTTCCACGCGCCCCAGGAGACCGCCCGCATCCTGGCCGAGTCCATCGACTACGGCCGACAGGGGGAGATCCTGCTCAAAGGCCTGATGCCCCCCTCAAAGTAGCTGTCCACCCATGCGGAGAGGCCCCCAGGTGGGGGCCTCAGTGGATCGGCGGAGCCTGGGGATCAGAGCTCGATCTTCGTGCCCAGGACCTTGAGGAACTGGGCGATCCAGTCCGGATGGGCGGGCCAGGCGGGGGCAGTGACAATGTTGCCGTCCGTCACGGCCTTGTTCACGGGAATGCCTGCGAACTTGCCGCCAGCCATGGTCACATCGGGGCCGCAGGCGGGGTAGGCGCTGCAGGTGCGGTTCTGGATGACGCCAGCCGAGGCCAGGAGCTGGGGGCCATGGCAGATGGCGGCGATGGGTTTGCCCGCCTTGGCGAAGTGCTGGACGATCTCGATCACCTTGGGGTTGAGGCGCAGGTACTCGGGGGCACGTCCGCCTGGGATCACCAGGGCGTCATAGCTCTCCGCCCTGATCTCATCGAAGGTGGCGTTGAGGGTGAAGCGGTGTCCGGGCTTCTCGCTGTAGGTCTGGTCACCCTCGAAATCATGGATGGCTGTCTTCACGAAGTCGCCTGCCTTCTTGTCCGGGCAGACGGCCTCGGCCTGGTGTCCAACCATCAGCAGCATCTGGAAGGGGACCATCACTTCGTAGTCCTCCACGTAGTCCCCGACGATGAACAGGATCTTCTTGGCGGCCATGGGCGCTCCTTTCGGTATTTGCACAAATCGGCAGTAGTCGGAAAAGGTTCCGGAAGAGGTATCGACAGGACATGGGGTGCGCCCAAGATTGGTGCGGTGACAGGGAGGGCCCGGATTTCATCGGATGAGGGGTGGCATCTCCGAAAACGGAGCGTGGATACTAGGTGTTATTCCGGGGAGCCTTCCCCGGATCCGAGGGAGGCATCATGGTCAGTTCAGTTGGGAATCCGGGGGCACTGCGCCGGGACCTGGAGGGCATCCTGGAGGGGAGTCGCATCCTGGACCGGCCCATCGACCGGGTGGCCTTCGCCGGGGATGCCAGCTTCTACCGGATGATCCCCAAGGCCGTGGTCTTCCCCAAGACCCTCGAGGAGGTCCGGGGCCTTTTCACCTACAGTCGACGGGAGCACCTCCCCATGACCTTCCGGGCTGCGGGCACCAGCCTCTCGGGGCAGGCCATCACCGAGGGGGTGCTGGTGGAGGTCGCCCGCCACTGGAAGCTGCTCGAGGTCCTGGACCAGGGGAGCAGGGTGCGGGTCCAGCCCGGTATCGTCGGGGACCAGGTGAACCGGATCCTGAAGAGGTCCAAGGCCAAGATCGGACCCGACCCGGCCTCCATCAACACCTGCACCATCGGCGGCATCCTCTCCAACAACTCCAGCGGCATGTGCTGTGGCGTCCACAACAACGCCTACCACACCCTTGAATCCCTGAGCTTCCTGCTGCCCTCGGGGACCTTCATCAACACCGCCGATGCGGATGCCGACGAGCAGTTCCATGCCCGGGAGCCTGAGCTGGCCCAGGGACTCCTGGCCCTCAAGGCTGAGATCGAGGCCCACCCGGCCCTCAGTGCCCGGATCCGTGCCAAATACCGGACCAAGAACACCACCGGGTATTCCCTCAATGCCTTCATCGACTTCCAGCGCTCGGTGGACATCTTCCGGCATCTGCTGGTGGGTTCGGAGGGCACCCTGGCTTTCATCGCCGAGGCGGTGCTCAAGACGGTGCCGGACCTTCCGGCCAAGGTGACGGGCTTCCTCATCTTTCCCGACATCCGCTCCGCCTGTGATGCCATCGTGCCCTTGCGTGCCGCAGGAGCTGCAGCCCTGGAGCTGCTGGACCGGGCCTCCCTGCGCTCGGTGGAGGACAAGGAAGGCACCCCCGCCAGCTTCAAGACCCTGCCGGATGGGGCCGCGGCCCTATTGGCGGAGTTCCAGGGGCCCGAGCCCGCCTTCCTTGATGCCCTGGAGCAGCAGGCCCTCACAGCCTGCCAGGATCTGAAGCTCCTGGAGCCGGTGCATTTCACCCGGGATCCCGGGGAGCAGGCCCTCATGTGGAAGCTCCGCTCCGGCACCTTCCCCTCGGTGGGGGCCGTGCGGGCCAGTGGCACCACCGTCATCATCGAGGATGTGGCTTTCCCCATCGAACACCTGGCGGACGCCACTCTGGACCTCCAGGCGCTCTTCCGCAAGCATCGCTATGACAACGCCATCATCTTCGGCCATGCCAAGGACGGGAATCTCCACTTCGTCATCACCCCCTCCTTCAACGACCAGCAGAAGGTGGACCAGTACGCCACCTTCATTGATGACGTCGTGGAACTGGTGGTGAAGAAATACGATGGGGCCCTCAAGGCCGAACACGGCACGGGGCGGAACATGGCCCCCTTCGTGGAGGCGGAGTGGGGCCCCGAGGCCAAGGCCATCATGGAGCGTCTCAAGGCCCTGGTGGATCCCGAACACCTCCTGAACCCGGGCGTGATCCTGAACAGCGACGCCGAAGCCCACCTACACCACCTCAAGGCCATGCCCCCCGTGGAGGAGCAGGTCGACAAGTGCATTGAGTGCGGCTATTGCGAGCCCAAGTGCCCCAGCCGGGAGCTGACCCTGAGCCCCCGGCAGCGCATCGTGGTGCGCCGTGAGATGGCCCGTCTGGTCGGGAGCGGCGAGGATCCCGTCCTCCTGGCCTCCCTTCAGAGGGACTACGCCTACATGGGCATCGACACCTGTGCCGCCGATGGTCTCTGCGCCACCGCCTGCCCAGTGTCCATTGACACCGGCTCCCTCATCAAGTTCCTGCGCCGCACGGCCCACGGGCCCGAATCCCAGAAGATCGCCCACTGGGTTGCGCGCCACTTTGCGACCATGGAGCCCATGGTCCGCTTCGGCCTGCGCTCGGGTCATGTGGTGCAGAGCGTCTTCGGGGCGGGGACCATGGTGGGGCTCACCAGGATCGCCAAGGGCATCCTGCGTCGGGCCACCTACCAGTGGAGCCCGGAGATGCCCCGGGCCGCCAAGGCCCAACTGCCCGTCACCAGCTTGGCGGGGGCCCAGGCCATCTACTTCCCCGCCTGCATCTCCCGCATGATGGGGCTCCTTCCCGGCGAACCCGAGGGTATGAGCCTTCCGGAAGCCTTCGTGGCCGTCACCCAACGAGCCGGGGTCTTCATCCACATCCCCGAGGACGCCGAGGGCACCTGCTGCGGAGTGCCCTTCTCCTCCAAGGGCTATGACCAAGCCCACCGGGAGGTGGTGAACCGGACCATCGAGAAATTCTGGGCGTGGAGCAGAGAGGGGCGGCTGCCGGTGGTGGTGGACACGAGTCCCTGCACCTATGGCCTGGTGAACGCCCGCCCCTACCTGAATCCCGAGAACCAGACGCGCTTCGATCGCCTGCAGATCCTGGACTCGGTGAGCTTTGTCCACGACCAGGTCCTGCCCAAGCTGAGCATCAAGCGCAGGGTGGGCTCCGTGGCTCTGCACCCGGTCTGCTCCATCACCAAACTGGGCCTGGCGCCCAAGCTGGAGGGCATCGCCCTTGCCTGCGCGGAGGAAGTGGATGTCCCCCTGAATGCCGGGTGCTGCGGCTTCGCGGGCGACCGGGGCTTCAGCCATCCTGAGCTCACCGCCTCGGCCACCCGCCGGGAGGCTGCCGATCTGGCTGGCAAGAGCCATGATGGCTACTACTCCAGCAGCCGCACTTGCGAGGTGGGCATGACCCGGGCCACGGGCAAGGTCTACCGGAGTTACCTCTTCATGCTGGAAGCGGCCTCCCGCTAGCGGTCCCGGCAAGGCCCCCGCTCCGGGCGGGGGCCTTGGTGCCCTGGCCGCAGGAGGCGTCCGCATCTGTGTTGGAATGGCATCAGAGGTGATGTCGGGAGTGCCTGTTGGGCGCAGAGGGGCAGGGCCAGGATCGGAGCCAGGCCAGTCTCAGGGTGGCTCGGGAAGACATGGGACCTCCTCATGGTTGGGCGATGGGCACAGAGGAATGATGTTCTTGAAGGTCGGTACAAAACCCATTTCGAACATGAAGAAGTAAGAAAAAACGATTTCTTGGTTATCGACAAATCTCAGCTGCGGTGGAACGGGTCTGGTGTCAGGAAAGCATTTCGGGCCACGGATAACACAGATGTGAACACGGATAGTCAGCGACCCACCAGGGTTGCCTGGGGCTGGTTCAGAGGGGAAGGGGCGGCCCAGACACCCTACACCGGGCGGATCCAGGGCTTTCATCCGTAGGAATCTGTGTACATCCGTGGCCCCAGCTCCCATACCAGTCCACTCTGCCGAAGCGGAGTCAGGCCGATAACCAGAAAAGATTTAATAGCATTGAAATATGTATTAATAATATATTTCACTCAAAAATGTAGCGATATGTTGTTAATTGGTAAACGGTACAGCTGTGAAAGGCATTCAGCGCCTGTTTCAGGCTGTTCGCCGTTGGGGGGAACGTTATTTCTTTTTGTATATTACGATCGGTTCCCAGTGCTTCGCTGAAGCGAATGGGAGTGAAGTTATGAATCTGAAAAAAAACATCTTAGCCTTGGCTTTCGTCCTTCCTGTGGCCGCCCAGGTCCCCCAGGCGGGCCGCCCCGAAGGGCCCAAGCCCACCGCGCCCAGGCCCAAATACGATCTGGCCCGCGAGCAGCGCCTGGAGGGGGCTGTGGTCGGGATGGCCCTCAAGCCCATGGGGCCCGGCAAGGCCCTGTTCCTGACCGTCCAGGCCGGTGACAAGGCTGTGGAGGTGATGATCGCCCCGGAGTTCGCCCTGAAGAAGAAGCAGATCAGCTATGCGCTGGGTGACCAGGTGAAGCTCCTCTACGCTCCGGCAGGGGGGGCCCTCAAGGCCCGCTGGATCGAGCGCGGCGGAGTGACCCTCACGCTCCTTGATGCCCAGGGGGAGCCGGTGGATCGCCCCAAGCCCTATGATCTGGCCCATGAGCGGAGCCTTCGTGGCCAGGTGACCGCCGTCCAGGTCCAGGCGGCGGGGCCCGGGAAGGTCGTTACCCTGAGTGTCGAGGCCGAGGGGCAGACCGTGACCCTCTTCCTGGCGCCGGAGTCTGTCCTGGCCGAGCACCACATCAGCTTCAAGGTCGGGGACCGGGTGGCTGCCACCTGCGCACCTGTGGAGCCCGGCCGCTTCAGGGTCCGGGAGATCGCCTGCGGTGAGCGGACCCTCACCCTCCTGGACAAGGAGGGCAGGCACCTGGGGAACGGCAAGCCCTCCGAAGGCGGACCCGCTCACTCCTGAGCGCTGAATCACCTGTAGCCCGGGGAAGGTGCGGAGGCACCGGCCTTCCCCTTGTTTTATTCATCGACGGGCTTGAGCCCGCTTTCCTGCAAGGGTGTCCTGTGTTGTCCCGTTGTTTGAAGTCCATGACGTTACTGCTGGTTGCGGGAGGAGCCTGCATGGCTGCCTCCTCCGCTGCGGAAATCCAGTCCCAGGGTGAGGACCCCGCTTCTCCCATCCAGCTCGAGTCGGTCAGTGTGAAGGCCAAGCGCACCAAGGAGGATCCCGCCAGTCCCTATGCGGTGACCGAGAGCAGCCAGGTCCAGACTCAGGTCTTCACCCGGGAGGACATCGAAGCCCTGCACCCCCAGTCCACCTGGGATGTGCTGGAGCAGATCCCCGGCTTCCAGGTTGAGGAGATGGGGCACAAGCACCAGGAGTGGTACTACTTCCAGGGCACCCAGTCGGCCATGGGGGTGATCGTCGACGGGGTCTACCTGACCCAGCTGGACCGGGTGCTCTCCACCCTGCCGGTGGAGTCCATCGAATCCATCACGGTGGTCCGGGATGCCACGGCCCTCACCCTGGGTCCCCTCACCAACTTCTCAGCCATGGGCAGCGGCTACGGGGGCGGTTCCACGGGTTCCTCCAACCAGGGCTTCATCCTCATCAAGACCCGTCGGGCCTCTGGCCGGGAGGGCAGTGTCAGTGCAGGCTATGGCAGTTACAACGCCCAGAAGTACGGACTGAGCCTGGGGGACCGGAAGGGGGGCTTCGACTACCGGATTTCGGGAAGCTTCAAGGACGATCCCGGCAAGCCTGGCTGGAACATGAAGCAGCGCAATGCCACGGTCTACTTCAAAGGGGGCTATACCGGCCAGAGCTTCGAGGCCGACTTCATGTATGCCTTCCAGCACGGCATGCAGGAGGGCCGGAACGTCACGACGGTCTACCCCACGGGCTCATACGGCAGCTATGACTACAGCAAGGTCGGGAGCATGAGCGTGGGCGGCGGCGGCGTCAACTTCCCCAGGCTGGACCTCAGCATGGCCGGCCTCAATGTCACCAAGCGCTGGAGTGCCACCCAGAGCACCAGTGTGAGCGTCGGGTACAGCGGCTTCACCTGCCACATGAACTTCAACGGGACCCTCTCGGACCAGAACACCTACAGCACCACCTTCAGCCTGCGGCATGTCATCGCCACGGAGGCCAATACCTTCAAGACCGGCTTCCAGCGCTTCACCTATCTCGCACCCAACAATGTGAGCGGGGGGTCCTACTACCGGGATGAGGAGACGATGAACGGCTATTTCGTCGAGAACGAGCATCGCTTCCTGGGCGGCAGACTGTCGGTGGACGGCGGGGTCCGGATCGACCAGAAGAGCTTTGACACCGGGTTGGAGTCGGGCTCCACGGCCAGCGAGACCAGAGCCAAGGTTGCGCCGGCATACTCCCTGGGGGCCGCCTGGCAGGCCAGCCCCAGGCTCACCCTCACCACCCGCTTCGGGCACACGGAGAATGATCCCAGCAAGTACCAGGTCTCCTCCACGGGGGCGACCCTGCACACCGAGGAGCGCAACCGCTACGAGGTGGGCGCGGTGGCCAAGGTCCACCGTTTCTTCAATCCCACGGTCGCCGTCTACTACTACGACACCAAGAACCAGAAGAGCGTGACCGGGAAGTACTACATCGACACCACCACCCTGGAGGAGTACGACTACGTGACCGAGGGCAATGTGCGGACCCACGGCCTGGATCTGGGTGCCACGGGACAGCTGTTCCAGCCCCTCTCCTACCAGCTCTCCTGGAGCATCGTGGGGACGGACAGCGCAAGCGCCAACAACAGCATTGCCCGGCACTCCGGCAATGCCAATCTGCGCTACCAGGAAGGGGCCTTCGGGGCGAACCTGAGCGCCCACTACGTCGGGCCGATGTATCAGAGCTACGTCCTGACCGGTGTCACCCCCTATCCGCTGGGGGACTACACCCGCATCGATGCGAACCTGAATTACGCCTTCCTGCTTCGGGAGCATGAGGCCAAGGTCACGCTCTATGGGCGCAATCTGACGGACAAGCACTACGCCACCAAGATGGACAGCTCCACGGCCGCCGCCACCGACCCGGGTGTCAGCTGCGGGGTAGAGCTCCGCCTCAACCTGTTCTGAGCTCCTGAGGCGCTCCCCCAAGGCCGGGATCTTCTTTCACCCTAGTCCCAGGGGGCTTGAGGATAGATAACCCTTGATTGATCTGTGGATGCATGACCTCATGGCCCTTCCCGTGCGTCAGGCTCAGGCGGAGGGTTCCGCGGTGCGATTCCGGGCCGTGGAGCGGATCCCGTATGTGCGGAATCCTATGGCTGAAGGCATCCAGGTGCTCAATCTTTACATTCCCGAGGCTTACCTGGAGGGCCGCAAGGTGGGTCCCTTCTCTGCAGACCAGGCACCTTTTTTCGTGCTGAACTCGGTAGGAGGCTATCGTTCGGGGTTGGCTTCCACGGTGGAAGGTCCCCAGGGTGGCTTGATCCTGGCTGCTTTGACTGAAGGGTGCGTGGTGGCAGCCCCCGGTCTGCGGGGGCGGGAACTGCAGGACGGCCAGGGGGAGTTCCTCGGCAAGGCCCCGGCGGCCATTGTCGACCTCAAGGCAGCCATCCGCTGCCTTCGGGGCTGGGCAGGTCTCCTGCCGGGCTGTCCTGAGCGCGTCATTTGTCATGGCATGAGTGCGGGCGGTGCCTTGGCAGCCCTGGCTGGGGCCAGTGGGGATCACCCTGTCTATGAATCCCACTTGCGGAAGATGGGGGCGCTGCCAGGCTCTGATGCGGTCTTTGCGGTCTCGGCCTACTGTCCGATCACCGATCTTGAGCATGCGGATGCCGCCTATGAGTGGCTCTTCTGTGGGGTGCCCCCGGTTAAAACCCAAGCGGATGGCGTGTCGGAGGAGGAGCGGTACCGCCACAGCATGGCGCTCCGGGCTTCTTTCCCCGACTACCTCAACAGCCTGGGGCTGGTGGGGCCGAGAGGGCAGCGACTGACCCTGGATCCGGAGGGGCAGGGCCCCTTCCTGGATCACCTCTCGGACCTAGTGGTCGCCTCAGCCCAGGCTGCCCTCGATGATGGGCTGGCGCTCGGCGGGGTCCCCTGGCTCCGCATTGCCCACGGACGGGTCCGGGCCGTGGACTTCCGGGGCCTGCTCCTGGCCCTGGGCCGTGGCAAGCCAGCCCCTGTCTACGATGGGCTCTGTCTGGAAGGGCAGGCCAACGGTCTCTTCGGATCCAGCCGCGAGAGTGCCCGGCACTTCACCGCCTACGGCGCAGACCAGGGGCTGCGGCCTGGTACAACCGTGAACCCGGAAACCGTTGCCATGATGAATCCCATGGCCTTTCTTGGACGGAAGGGAGGCTGTTGCGCCCCCCACTGGCGAATGCGCCATGGCCTGGAGGACCGGCACCTCTTCATCGCCGTGGCCAGTTACTTGGCGCTCCGCCTCCAGAACCTGGGCGCTCAGGTGGACTTCGCCTTGCCCTGGGGACGGGGGCATGAAGCATGCTACGACCTCCCGGAGCTCTTCCAGTGGATCCGGGAGGTCTGTGTCTGAGGAGGGCTTACTGATTCTTCTGTCGAGCAGCCTTCCGGGCCTCATAGCGGAGGCTGGCAGCGGTGTTGCGGCGGCAGTCCTCATCGTTCTCCAGAACCAGCTGGGGAACGGGCATCACCTTCTTGTTCTCGTCCAGGGCCACGAAGGTGAGGTAGGCGCTGGCGGTGTGGCGGACTTCGCCGGTACGGACATCCTCGGCTTCCACCCGCACCCCGACCTCCATGGAAGTGCTGCCTGCCCGGTTCAGGCTGGCCCGCAGGAAGAGCAGGTTCCCGATGTAGACCGGCGAATGGAAGTCCAGGCGGTCCAGGGAGGCGGTGACGCAGTTCATGCCCGTGTGGCGGCAGGCCACGGTCCAGGCGGCGTTGTCGATGAGCTTCATGATGGTGCCGCCATGGACGTTGCCCGCTGCGTTGGCATCGGGGGGGAGCATGTTCTGCGCCAGGACGATGCTGGTCTGGGATACTGTCTTGGCCTTGCCGGTCATGGAAACTCCTAAGGATATGTCACTACACTAGGTATCAGTCTGCGCAGCTACTAGGTAGTTGCCCGCCCGGTGCCGGGCGTTCCCCAAGTATCCGTTCCCCTCGAGAAAAACCATGGTGGAAACCGTAAAGAAATCCCTCAGAGCCTCGGCAGCCGCCCGCTGGACGGCCCTCGTCATCGTCTCCTTCACCATGCTCTGCGGGTACTACGTGGCCGATGTGGCCTCGCCCCTGAAGCCCCTCATGGAGCAGAAGCTCCACTGGACCAGCTCCCAGTACGGCTTCTTTACCGGGGGGTACGCCTGGCTGAACATCATCGGCGGGCTGCTCCTGGGGGGCATCCTCCTGGACAAGCTGGGAGCGCGCCTGGCCGGGATCCTGGCGGGGCTGCTCATGGTGGCAGGCTGCGGCCTCAAATGGTACGCCATCCAGACCACGGGCCTTTTCGGCGGCACTTTCCTGGGTTTCAATGCCCAGGTCTTCACGGCGGCCTTCGGGTTCTCACTCTTCGGCCTTGGTCTGGAGATCTGTGGCGTGACCGCCACCAAGATCATCGCCCGCTGGTTCAAGGGCTATGAGATCGCTTTGGCCATGGGCATCCAGGTGGGCGTGGCCCGCGTCGGCACTGCCATCGCCCTGGGACTCAGTGACCCCATTGCCCGGGCCTTCAAGGACTCGGTGGGTGCCCCCATCTTCGTCGGCTTCGCCCTCCTGGTCGTGGGCTTTGTGGCCTACCTGGCCTATTGCGCCATGGACAGGAAGCTGGACGCCTCCGAGGCGGACCTGGATGAGGAGCCCGAGGAGCCCTTCCGCTTCTCGGACATCGGTCAGATCATCCGCATCCGCAGCTTCTGGTACCTGGCCATCCTCTGCGCCCTCTTCTATTCGGCAGTCTTCCCCTTCCTGAAATACGCCCCGGACCTCATGGTGCAGAAGTTCCATGTGAAGGAGAGCTGGGCCGGGGCCATCCCGGGCATCCTCCCCTTTGCCGCCATCCCCCTGACCATCATCTTCGGCCGCTACTACGACCAGAAGGGCAAGGGGGCCACCCTCATGATCCTGGGCTCGGTGCTGCTGGTGGTGGTCCATGGGGTCTTCTCGATCCCGGGCCTGGATTCATGGGGGGTGGCGCTCATCGCCACCATCGTTCTGGGCTTCGGTTTCGCCCTGGTGCCCTCGGCCATGTGGCCCTCGGTCCCCCGCTTCATCCCCCATCGCCAGCTGGGCACGGCCTACGCCCTCATCTTCTGGCTCCAGAACCTGGTGGCCCTCTGGGGCATCCCCTACCTCATCGGCTGGGTCCTGGACCGCTACTGCATCGTGGGAAAGCGGGTGGTGGAGGGGGCCAGCAGCCCGGCCTACAACTACACCCTGCCGATGCTGATCTTCATGGCCTGCGGCGTGCTGGCCGTGGTCTTCGGCTGGCTGCTCAAGGCCGATGACCGCCGGATGGGCTACGGGCTGGAGCTGCCCAGCACCCGGGAATAACGATGGAGGCTCCCGGGGAATCCCATATCCCCGGGAGCCCATCATGCCCAATCGTCTTGCCGAATCCACCAGCCCCTACCTGCTCCAGCACGCCCGGAACCCGGTCGACTGGTACCCCTGGGGGCCGGAGGCCCTGGCCAAGGCCCGGGAGCTGGATCGGCCCATCTTCCTCTCCCTGGGCTACAGCTCCTGCCACTGGTGCCATGTCATGGAGCGGGAGTCCTTCGAGGACATCGAAGTGGCGGAGCTCCTGAACCGGGACTTCGTGCCGGTCAAGGTCGACCGGGAGGAGCGGCCGGACCTGGACGAGCTCTACATGGAGGCCGTCCAGCTCATGACGGGACGGGGGGGCTGGCCCATGAGCGTCTGGCTCACCCCTGATCTGGAGCCCTTCTACGGTGGGACCTACTTTCCCCGGGACGCCCGGGGGGGGATGCCGGGCTTCGTGGATGTGCTGGATGCGGTGGGCAGGGTTTGGCTGGAGAAGCGGAGCCAGGTCGAAGGCCAGGGCCATGAGCTGCTGGCGGCCATGCGTGGGAGGCGGGGGAGCCCGGGGGTCCCTGCCACCGGTCTGGTGGAGACCGCCCTGCGCAACCTGCGCCAGCGCTTTGACACCCGCTGGGCCGGTTTCGGTGGCGCACCCAAGTTCCCCCCCATCCCGGCCCTGCAGTTGATCCTGGCCCGGGGTGGAGAGCGGGACCTGGACATGGCCTGCCGGACCCTGGATGCCATGGCCGCAGGGGGCATCCGGGATCACCTGGGGGGCGGCTTCGCCCGGTACAGCGTGGATGCCCAGTGGAAGGTCCCCCACTTCGAGAAGATGCTTTGCGATAACGCCCAGCTGGCCTGGCTCTACCTCGAGGCCCACCGGGTGAGCGGAGAGCCCCGCTACGCCGTCGTGGGGGCGGAGATCCTGGACTACCTCCTGGAGGTGATGCGGCTGCCGGAGGGGGGCTTCTGCAGCGCCGAGGATGCGGACTCCGAGGGGGAGGAGGGTCTTTTCTACACCTTCACGGCAGCCGAGATCCAGGAGGCCCTGGGGCGGAAGGCCGATGTCTTCTGCTTGGCTTACGGCGTCACCCGCGAGGGCAACTTCGAGCAGGGGCGCAACATCCTCCATCGCCTGGAGGGGGGGGACTTTGACCCGGGGGAGCTGGCCGCCCTCAGGGCAAGGCTCCGGGTGCGCCGGGATGCCCGTCCCCGTCCCTTCCGGGACGACAAGGTCCTCGCATCCTGGAACGCCCTGGCCCTCTTGGCCCTGGCCAAGGGGGCTGATGTGCTGGGGCGGAGGGACCTGCTGCTGGCCGCCGAGGCCTGCGCAGACTTCATGCAGCGGGAACTGTGGTCCTCCGGGACTCTGCTGCGCACTTGGCGCAAGGGGCAGGCCCACATCCCGGCCTTTCTCGAGGACTACGCGACCCTCATCCTAGCCCTTCTCGAACTGCATCGCGTCGGGGGTGGAAAGCGCTGGCTCGACTGGGCCCTGGAGCTGGGGGAGATTCTCCTGGCTCGCTTCCAGGCGCCCGAGGGGGGCTTTTACGCCTCGGAGGCCCTGGACCTCATCTTGCGCCAGCAGCCGGTCCTGGACCATGCCATTCCCTCGGGGAACGCCCTGGCGGTGGAGGCCTTGATGGCATTGGACCGCCAATCGGAGCGTCCCGCCTTCCTGGAGGCTGCCCGGCGCACCTTCCAGCGCTTCGCCGCTGACCTGGAGGAAATGCCCCATGCCTGCCTGGGATTGCTGAAGTCCCTGGGTGGGGCAGAATTGGCCCCTTGATGGCGGCCGGATGCCGACTAATCTTGGCCTTGGGTAGAAAAAAAGACACCTTTTACCCGGCGAACTGGGGCCATCTATCCACGTGCCCCATCCGCGGCTGGAGGATTCCGGAACCCCCGGCTTGCGCGACCACAGGGCGGACCCTACTGGGTCCGCCCTCCTCTGGGTGCCCGGCTGGACTCGCGATGTGCGGGGTCTCTGCCGGGCCCTTTCAGTAGCGGTCCCTGATCACGGCGAAGTGGTGCTCGGCGTGGCCCGGTATGAGGTAGGCCAGGGCCCTCACCCCGATGGAGACACCATTGGCGGTGCCAATCCGGTCCAGGGCCTCCGGCGGCAGCCCCTCCAGGAGCGCCAGGGTGGCCTGCCGGATGATCCCGAACTCCCGGACCAGATCTTCGAGGCTGCGCTGTCCGCAGCCGGCCAGGTTCGCGTAGCCATCCTGGTCAAAGCCCGGCAGGGACTGGGTGTCCCCCCGGGCGATGCAGAGCAGGCGGGTGCTGTGGATGCGCTCGGTGTCGTTGATGTGGGAGACCAGCTCCTTGAGGCTCCACTTGCCGGGAGCATAGCGGTGCTCGCCCTTCTTGCCCCGGAGCAGCCCGGCCAGGGTGGAGGGCTGGGACTCGAGAAACTCCTGCCAGCGGTTCTCGGGGATCCGGGCCAGATAGGGCGCGTGGTGGGGGGCGAATGTGCCCTCGGTGGGCAGGGTGATGGGTTTCATGCGGCCTTCCTTTCCCATGGGACCGAGCATACGCTGACCTGCATGGACCGCGCATCCCAATGGCATCCCTGGCTCCTGGCCGCCCTGCCCCTGGCCTTCATCTTCTTCGGCGTGGCCATGTTCGCGCTGAGGTGGTGGAGGCTGCGGCGTCGAGAGGATCCGGAGGTGCTGCTCCTCGGCGCCGTCTCCCAGAGCCTCCAGGAGCGGGGGGCCCTGGCGGCCAGCCTGGGGGAGCTCCGGACGGTCCATGAGCGGGTGCTGGATGCGCTCCCCTTCGGGCTGCTCTGGGTGGATCAGCGTCAGGAGGTGGCGGGGCTCAACCGTGCGGGAAGGGAACTGCTCGGGGTCCGGCCCGGGGTGGTGGGTCTGGAGGCGGCCTTCGTCCTGGAACCCTTCCCCTGGATCCTGGACGGGCTCGGGCGCGATCCCGGGGCGGCCTGGCGTTGCGATGGCGGAGGGCGGCGCTGGAGTCTCCGCCGCATCCACATGTCCGACAAGGTGGGGGCCCTGATCCAGTTCGAGGACATCACCGCGGCCGAGCAGGAGGAGCGCAGGCTCCAGCTCAGGGACCGCTTCGCCGAGCTCGGGGAGATGACGGCGGGGGTCGCCCACCAGCTGAAGAACGGTTTGGCGGTCTTCAAGGCCCAGGGGCAGCTCCTGGTGCGGGCGGGTCACACCGCCGAGGGATCGGCGCTCCTGGAGGAGACCGAGGAGTTGGGGCTGCTGGTCCAGCGCTTCCTGCAGTGGGCCAAGCCCCTCGAACCCCAGTGTGTGGGGCTGAATCTCCAGGAGATCGCCGCCCAGGCGCTCCGGGAGCTGGCCAAGCGCCCCCTCGCCCAGGGGCGGGAGCTGCTGCTGGAAGGGGAGGGCAGGGCCCAGGCCGATCCTGTGCTTCTGCATCAGGCCCTGGTGAATCTCCTGGAGAACGCCTGCCAGGCGACACCCTCTGGCGGCTCGGTGCGGATGGTGATCGGGGAGGGTTGTATCGAGATCCTGGATGAGGGGCCGGGCTTCGGAGAGGAGACCCTGATCCGGATGCTCCGGCCCTTCGAGTCCGGGAGACCTGATGGAACGGGGCTGGGGCTCCCCCTGGCCCTGAAGTGGCTCAATGCCCAGGGGGCCGACCTGCGCTTCCTTCCCGGGGAGGGAGGGGGAACCCGAGTGGTGGTGCAGTGGTAGAACAGGACATGGCCATGTTCGACCTCGCTTCCCTGACCAAGCCCCTGGTGACGGCCCCCTTGGGCCTGGAACTCCTGAACCTGGACACCGACCGGCGCACCCAGCTGGGTTTCCGGCGAGCGGAGCCCCTCAGCGTCCGGCAGCTCCTGTCCCACGGCTCGGGGCTCCCGGCCTGGCTGCCCTATCGCCCCGGGAGCCTGGCCCGGGACCTGGAGGGCTTCAGCCGCTGGGGAGCCCATGGGCTCCTGGTGCAGGGCAGCGTCGGCTCTTTCCTGTACTCGGACCTGGGCTACCGGCTCTTGGCGGAGTTGCTGGAGGAGGAGTCGGGCCGACCCTTCCGGGAGCTGGCTGCGGCGCACTCCGGACTCCTGCCAGCGCCCTGGCATCCGGCCCCCCGGGCCGTGCCCGATGGCCAGGACCGGGAGGCCTGGGGTCTGGCCTGTCCCGGGTTGGCCTTCCCCTCCCAGGGGCCGGGCCTGCCCCATGACGCCAATGCCCGGGCGGGGATGCAGGGCCATGCCGGTTTTGGGGCCACTCCGGAGCGGCTGAGGGGGGCTCTGGAGACGTGGATTGCCCGCGGCTTCCCGCAGCGCATGGCGATGGAGACCCTCCAGGCAGCGGATGGAGCCCGCTGGGGCCTGGGGCTGCAGATGGCCCTCCGGGGCGGCGGGCGCTTCGGGGATCTCCTGGAGCGACTCCCGGTGGGGCTCTCCGGGGTCCACATCCTGGTGGAGGAGGGCGAGGAGGCCCCGGCTCCGGCCCCCTCCTGTCCCCTGGATCCCGGTGAGACAGGCTGGTGGTACCACCTGGCCTATACGGGACCG
Source organism: uncultured Holophaga sp. (assembly GCF_963677305.1). Taxonomy (GTDB): domain Bacteria; phylum Acidobacteriota; class Holophagae; order Holophagales; family Holophagaceae; genus Holophaga. The sequence continues at coordinate 2,518,167 of NZ_OY781925.1, read as the reverse complement.
GCTCTCTTCGTGAGGCCTGCGGATGGCCTCTGCATCGCGCTCCTCGCCCATCGGGGCGGTCCCGGGGGGACCCTTCTGGACGCGGAGGCTCTCCGGGCCCGTCGCTGGTCCATGCTGGAGCGTCTGCTGGGCTGAACTCAGATGGCGAAGCCCTGGCTGGAGCGGTCCAGCTCCTGCTGCCGGGCGGCGAGGTCCGCGAGGGTGCGGGCCGCCAGGACTCGGGCCATGGCCTCCCCCGCGTCGGTCCAGAGCTCCCTGGCCACGCAGGAGGCTCCCCGCGGGCAGGCCGAGGCCTCCCTGGAGCACTCCACCGGGGCGATCTCGCCCTCCATGGCCTGGATGATCTCCAAGGCGGTGATGGTGGAGGGGTCCCGAGTGAGCTCATAGCCCCCGTTGGGTCCCCGGACCGCCTTGATGAGCCCGGCGGACTTGAGGGCTCCCACCAGGACATGGATGTACTTGCCCGAGATGCCCTGGTTGAGGGCGATGGCATCCACCAGGATGGTGCCCCGGCCATAGTTCAGCGCCAGCTCGATCATCACCCGCAGTCCGTAGCGTCCCTTGGTCGACATCTTCATGGTGTGAGTCCTTAAATTCTTACAATCCAAATCAAATTACTTGACATTACCCGAAAGGGGTTCAGGATGGCATTATTCCGGTAGCTCGGAGTTCGGGATTTTCCCGGGGGGATTGCATGACGGAAGCGAGTTCGTCCGAAGGCCAATCATACCATTTCAGGCGGGTTCAGCCCGGGACGATGCCCATGGCCGGGTGGGCGGCCCGGACGGGGCTCATGGCCGGTGCCGGGATGGCCACCCGCTGCGTCCATGCCGGCTCCCAGCCGGATCCGGCCTATGGGAGCGTGGTGCCCCCCGTCTACCAGACCAGCACCTTTGCCTTCCACGACCTGGGGGCGACGGCGGGTTTCGATTACACCCGGAGCGGCAATCCCACCCGCACCCGGCTGGAGGAGGCCTTGGCCGACCTGGAGGGTGGCGAGGGCGCCGCCTGCACCAGCACCGGCATGTCCGCTGTGCTGCTGGCCCTCAGCCTCCTGGAGCGGGGCAGCCATGTCCTGGTCACCGAGGACTGCTATGGCGGCACCTTCCGGGCTTTCGAGCACCTGCGCATCACCTCGGGGCTGGAGGTGGACTACCTGGACCTGGCCGATCTGCAGGCGGTCGAGCGGGCCTGGAGGCCCAGCACCCGGCTCGTCTGGATCGAGACCCCCTCCAATCCACTTCTCCGGCTCACCGATATCGCGGCTTTGGCCGCCAGGGCCCGGGAACGGGGTGCCCTGACCCTGGTGGACAACACCTTCCTGTCTCCCCTGCTCCAGCAGCCCTTCCGGCTGGGGGCGGACCTGGTGATGCACAGCGTCACCAAGTATCTCAACGGGCACAGTGATGTGGTGGGTGGGGTCGTCATCGCCGGGCCCGGCAGGGCGGACCTGGCCCAGAAGCTCCCCTATCTCAATAATCTCCTGGGCACCAGTCAGAGCCCCCACGACTGCTCGCTGGTGCTCCGGGGGCTCAAGACGCTGGCCCTGCGCATGGCCGCCCATGAGACCAATGCGGCCGAGCTGGCCCGCCGCCTCGCGCAGCACCCGGCGGTGGCCCGGGTGAACTACCCGGGTCTGCCCGATCACCCCCAGCACGCTCTGGCTCTGGCCCAGCAGGCGGGCTTCGGGGGCATGATCAGCTTCGAACCGCGGGATCCGGCCAAGGTCCCCCTGATCCTCCGGGGGCTCCGCTGGTTCACCCTGGCCGAGAGCCTGGGCGGGGTGGAGAGCCTGGTGGCCCATCCTGCGAGCATGACCCACGCCTCCATGACCCCCGAAGCCCGGAAACGGGCCGGAATCTCCGATAACCTGATCCGGCTGAGTGTCGGCATCGAATCCCTTGAAGACCTCTGGGGCGATCTCGCCGCCCAGCTGGGTTGATCCCTTCTGAAAGGAAAGTCATGTCCCGTCCCAATCGAGTCGAACACGCCTATGAACTGATCGGCCAGACGCCGGTGGTGCGCCTCAACCGCATCGTTCCCGAGGGGAGTGCGGCCGTCTACGTCAAGCTGGAGAGCGCCAACCCGGGCGGCAGCGTCAAGGATCGCATCGCCCTCGGCATGATCGAGGATGCCGAGGCCCGGGGGATCCTCAAGCCCGGCTCCATCCTGCTGGAGGCCACCAGCGGCAACACCGGCATCGGCCTCGCCTTCGTGGCTGCCGCCAAGGGCTATGGCATCACCCTGACCATGCCCGAGACCATGACCCTGGAGCGCCGCTCGCTGCTCAAGGCCTACGGGGCCGAACTGGTGCTGACCCCCGGATCCCTCGGGATGAAGGGGGCCGTGGACAAGGCCGAGGAGCTGGCCGCCAGTGATCCCAGATATTTCCTGGTCAGTCAGTTCGAGAATCCCGCCAACCCGGAGGCCCACCGCCGCACGACCGCCCTGGAGATCCTGGAGCAGGTCCCTGAGCTGGATGCTTTCGTGGCCGGCATCGGCACTGGAGGGACCATCACGGGCGTTGGCGAGGTCCTGGCGGAGCGGAAGCCCGGCACCCTGGTGGTGGCCGTGGAGCCCCTGGACAGCCCCCTCCTGACCCAGGGCAAGGCCGGTTCCCACAAGATCCAGGGCATCGGCGCCAACTTTGTGCCCGGCGTCCTCAACCAGGCGGCTTATCAGCGCGTGGAGGATGTGGGCTATGAGGATGCCATCCGGACCACCCGGCGCCTCGCCCGGGAGGAGGGGCTGCTCACGGGCATCAGCACCGGGGCCATCGTGCACACCGCCCTCAAGGTGGCGGCGGAGCTGGGGGCGGGCAAGACCGTGGTGGCGGTCCTCTGCGACAGCGGAGAGCGCTATCTGAGCCACCCCCTCTTCGCGGAGGCCTGAGGGCAGAGGCCCCTCTGCTTTTCGGAAGTGTCCATAATGGGCACATGCGTGCTCTACCTGCCTCCCTGGTCTTCTCCCTCGTCCTGGCGGTACCGGTCCTGAGGGCCAATGCTTCGGAGATTCCCATACGGGTCGGCCTGGACACCCGGGCCACGGAGTGGGTGGTCTCCCTGGACGGAGGGGGGAGAATTTGTTCCAGGGACGGCAGGGTGCTCATGCCCCTCCGCCCCGGGGAGCGGCTCCGCATCTGGTGGGATGCCCAGGCGCAGTCCCGCCCGGCGGAGGAATACCGGGTCCAGGTGGGAGGGCCGGTGTCCCAGACGGAAGCTGAGGCCCTGTTGCTCAAGCTGGGGGCCGGTGCCGAGAGGCTTCCAATCCCTGACTCCGAGTCTTTCCGGGTGGTCTGCGGGCACTTCGCCACGGCAACCGGGGCCGAGCCCCTGCTGTCCCACCTCCGGGACCAGGGCTTCACCGAGCTGTGGATCTCCACCGAGCGTCTTCCCGGCCAGGAGGTCCGGGGCCAGGCCCTCTATGCCGTGACGGACCGTTATGAGCGGCTGCCTCTGCCTTCCGATGGCATCCGCATGGAGCCCGCAGGGGAGTGGACCCAGCTGGCGGGCAAGGGGCGCTACCGGGGCCGGGTGGAGATCTTCCCCAATGCCCAGGGCCGTCTGACGGTGGTGGACACGGTGGAATTGGAGTCCTACCTCCGGGGCGTGGTCCCCAGGGAACTGGGGCCCGGGATCTATCCGGCCCTGGAGGCCCTGAAGGCCCAGGCCGTGGCCGCCAGGACCTATGCCTGGTCCAACCGGGGGAAGCGCGCCAAGGACGGCTTCGACATGACGGACACCGTGGCCGATCAGGTCTATGGGGGCATGGATGCGGAGCAGAAGCTCTCCGACCAGGCGGTGGATGAGACCCGGGGGCTCCTGGCCACCTATGGAGGACGGCCCATCCAGGCCCTCTTCATGGCCAACAGCGGGGGCCAGACCGTCGATAACACCTATGTCTTCGGAGAGGGGCATCCCTACCTGAAAGGCGTCAGCAGCTATCTGGACACCCCTGTCACCCTCCGTCTGGAGGGGGCGGCGCTCCCGCAGGGGCTGCCTGCGGAGCTGGACTCCGGGCTGCTGCGGCTGGCGGCCTGGGGGCTTCTGCCCCTGGGCTCACTGAAGGCCGATCAGCTCGAGTCCCCCCTGGAATCCAAGGGGATCCAGGCCACGGTGGATGCGCTGGCCCAGCGGCTGGGCTTGCAGCTCCAGACGGTTCCCGCCACCGGGGGGCGGGAACTCCTGCTCTGGATGGCCCGGTGCCTGGGCTTCGGGCAGGTGGTGGAGGGCCTGGAGCGGCCCCAGGATGCGGACTACTTCCTTGGCCGGATCGGACTCCGGGCTCAGGATGAACCCCTGGCGGCCTTCCTGGTTCGCCGCGGTCTGGTGCCGCCCGCCCTCTGGACCGGGAGGGATCTCCGCCTGGGCGAAGGGCTCAAGGTGTTGGGCGCCCTCTGGCGGGAACTCGAGGCTCCGGCTTGGCACATGGGTACCCTGCTGAGGGATGGCACAGTCAAGCCCAAGGGGGGGGACCCCGAGCCCTTGAGGATGGCTCCAGGGTGTCTGCTGGCGGAGGAGGCCCCGGGTGGCTCCCTCCGGCTGGTGCCTTCTGCAGAGGCCCGGGCCGGGGACCAGCTCCGCTGGCTGTCCGGTCCCTCCGGTGCGCTGCTGCTCGTCCGGCGGCTGGACCCCGAGGGGGCGAGCCTGGATCGCTACAACGCCACGGCCCACTGGCGTGCGGAGCTTGGCCAGGCCGAGCTGCTCGATCGCCTCCGCGCCAAGGCCGGAATACGCGGACTGAAGGATCTGAAGCTGGTCCACAACGAAGCTGGTCGGGTTCTGGAGATGACTGTCCTGGATGGGGTGGGCCGGAGCCACCGCTTCACGGGGATGAGGATCCGGGGGTTGCTGGGGCTCAAGGACAACGCCTTCCGCCTCCTTGTCCTCGGAAGCGGGGTCGACCGCCGCTGGATCTTCTACGGCCGGGGCTGGGGCCACGGCGTGGGGATGGATCAGAGCGGCGCCTACGGCTTCGCTCTGGAGGGCTGGGATTTTGAGCGTATTCTCAAACACTACTACGATGGCATCCAACTCATGAGGATCGGTGACTGATCCTCCCTCTTGACGGAGGTCTTCCCATGAAGCGTCTGCTCATCTTCCTGGCCCTGAGTCTGCTGCCTGCCTGGGCCGGGGATCTCGCCTCACTGACCCAGGCTGAGGCGGGCAAGGGGCTCCGGGAGGCTCTTGCCGATGGGGCCCAGGCCGCCGTTGGACAATTGTCGGCCCGGGATGGCTTCCTGGGGGACAAGCGGGTCCGTATTCCGCTCCCCCCCAAGCTTGCCAAGGCGGAGAAGCTCCTTCGCCGGGTCGGGCTCCGGAAGCCCGCCGATGAGCTGGTGACCACCCTCAACCGGGCCGCCGAGGATGCGGTGGTGGAAGCGAAGCCGATTCTCCTTGAAGGCATCCGGAAGATGACCCTCCAGGATGCCAAGGCCATCCTTACGGGGCCTGAGGACAGCGCGACCCAGTATTTCCGGCGCAGCACCGGAGAGAGCATCGCCCAGAAGTTCAAACCCAGGGTGGCTCAGTCCACGAGGAAGGTTGAGCTGGCCCAGTCTTATCAGAAGGTGGCTGGCAAGGCCGCGGCCCTGGGGCTCCTGGACTCTGAGGATGCGGATCTGGATGACTATGTCACCCGGAAGGCGGTTGATGGGCTCTTCCTCATGATGGCCGAGCAGGAGAAGGCCATCCGCAAGGACCCCATCGGGCAGGTGAGTCCGTTGGTGCGGAAGGTCTTCGGGGCTGTCAAGTTTTGATGTATGATCATAAGATCAGATCCTAGCTGGGCCGGAGGGTCCTCGGAACATCAATCGGAGTTGCTATGCAGCTGGTGATATTCGGCGGTTTCCTGGGCTCCGGGAAGACAAGCATCATCCTTTCCCTGGCCCGCCACCTCGTCGGCCAGGAGGGCACAGACAAGCCCAGCCTGGTGATCCTCGAGAACGAAGTGGGCGAGGTGGGGATCGATAACAAGGTCCTCCAAGCGGGGGGCTATGCCGTCAAGGAGCTCTTCGCCGGCTGCATCTGCTGCACTCTGGCGTCGGATCTGGTCACCACCCTCCTTGAACTCCAGGAGAAGGTCCAGCCCAAGTGGGTCATCTTCGAGCCCACCGGGCTCGCCTATCCCGGCAAGATCATTCAGACCGTGGAGCAGTACGGCAAGGGCGTGGAGGGCATCACCGTGATCTCGGTGGTGGATGCCGAGCGCTGGGAGGAGCTCACCGAGGTCACGCCTAGCCTCATCGAAGGGCAGGTGAGCCGGGGGGATCTGGTGCTCATCAACAAGTGCGATCTGGTGACCCCGGAGCAGCTCCAGGTGGTGCGGGAGCAGGTCCGGGCCATGAACCCCACGGCGGAGATCCGCGAGATCTCGGCCATTGCGGGCATCGATCCCGCCATCTGGGAGAAGGTCCATGAAGGCTGTCGCGCGTAGGAAGGCTGTCCAGCCCCATGTCTGCGGGCCGGGGTGCCACCATGACCACCACCTCACCGGGGAGCAGCTCTTCCACGCTCCGGGGGAGAGCCCTTCTGTCCGCTCGGTTACGCGGGATCTTTCCTTCGCTTCTCCCGTGGCCGGTGCTGCGGTGACGGCTGCCCTGACTCGGTGCGTGGAGGCGGTGCGGGACTGGGCGGTCTCGGGCCGATTCCTGGTGGGCCACATCAAGGTCTTCGCCGAGAGTTCCGTGCAAGAGAACCTCTGGCTGGCCTCCACGGGGCGCAAGGTGAACACCCAGGTCTCCGGGGGCTGGGACGGTGCAGCCCTGACCGCCCTGACCCTCCACGTCACAGCTATCATCTTCGGTCCCGATCCCGAGACGCTCCAGGAGATCGTGGACCGTGAGCTCGAGCGGGAGCTGGTCCAGCTCCAGTCCTGAAAGGAAGTTGTCCGAATGGATCACTGCACCGTCGTCTTCAAGCCACACGGAAATGTGGTGAGCGTGCCCGTGGGGCAGACCACCCGTGAGGCCCTCTATCTGGCTGGACTGAGCTACGACTTCCCCTGTGGTGGGAATGGCAAATGCGGGAAGTGCCGGGTGCAGGTGGAGGGAGGCACCTCCGAGCCCACGGACCAGGAGCAGCTGCTTCTCTCCCGGACTGAGCTCGAACAGGGTGTGAGGCTGGCCTGCCATACCCGGATCCTCCAGGACGCCGAAGTCCTTCTGATGGAGGGCGTGAAGCAGAGCCGTATCCTGACCCAGTCCATCGAGCGGAAGCTGGAGCTGCTCCCGGTCCTCAGCAAGCACTATGTGGAGCTGCCCCCTCCCCACCTCGAGGATCAGCGCAGCGACTATCAGCGCCTGAAGGATGCCCTCTGCGACTCCCTGGGGGAGTGCCGGACGCTCCGGGTCTCCCTGGGGGTGCTGAAGAAGCTCTCTGCCGTGCTCCGGGAGGCAGACTTCAAGGTGACGGCCATTCTCCAGGACGACGAGCTCTGCGGTGTGGAGAAGCACGACACCACCGCCGAGCTGCTGGGCATGGCTTTCGACATCGGGACCACCACGGTGGTGGGCTATCTGCTGGACCTCCGTACGGGTCGGGAGCTCTGCCACGTCTCGGCCCTCAACCCCCAGACCCGGTTCGGGGGGGATGTGATCTCCCGGACGGCCTACAGCAACCAGAAGAACGGGCTGGAAGAGCTCCATCTGGCTGTGGTGGAGACGGTCAACCGCCTCATCGAGACAGCGGCCTCCCGGGTGGGGAAGGGGCCCGGGGACATCTATGCCCTCAGCTTCGCTGGCAACACCTGCATGCATCACCTCTTCCTGGGGCTGAGTCCCCGTCACATCGCCCTGGTGCCCTACGTTCCGGTGGTGAACGAGGCCCTCGTCCTGGATCCTGCCCAGAACCAGTTGGTCATCAACCCGGCGGGGCGGGCCTTCCTCTTTCCCAACATCGCCGGCTATGTCGGGGGGGATACGGTGGCCGTGGTGCTGGCCACCGAGATGGATCGCCGCGATCACATGACCCTTGCCATCGACATCGGCACCAATGGAGAGATGGTGCTGGGGACCCGGCAGCGCCTGCTGGCCTGCTCGACCGCTGCCGGTCCGGCCTTTGAGGGCGCCCAGATCAGCAGTGGCATGCGCGGGGCCGACGGGGCCATTGACCACGTCCGTTTCGGGGAGAGCCTGGAGTACTCTGTCATCGGCGAGGTCCGGCCCAAGGGCATCTGCGGTTCAGGGCTGATCGACCTGGTGGCGGGGCTCCTGGAGCTGGGCATCATCAACAAGCCGGGGAAGATTCTCCCGCCGGAGCGGATCGACAATCCCGCAGCAGCGCCCTTCCTGGCGCGTCTGGTCACGCACGAGAACATGCCTGCCTTCCTTCTGGTTCCCGGGGAAGAGACGTCCCATGGCCGTCCCATTCTCCTGACCCAGGGCGATGTACGGGCCCTCCAGGCCGCCAAGGGGGCCATCGCCGCCGGGGTGAAGATCCTCTGCGGGAAGCAGGGCATCACCCTGGACGAGGTCAAGGAGGTGGTTCTGGCCGGGGCCTTCGGCAACTATATGGATCCCCACAACGCCTGTCTCATCGGCCTCATTCCCATGGAGCTGGATGGCCGGATCACCATGGTGGGCAATGCCGCGGGGGCAGGGGCCAAGATGGCGCTCCTCTCCCGCAGCGAGTTCGCAAGGACGGCGGAGATTGCCCGGGTGGTCGACTACATCGAGCTGGGGGCCCAGAAGGACTTCAATACGGTCTTTGCATACAATACGCGGTTCTGAGCGCAGGTCCGGCCCCTCTCCCGCGGAATCTTCCTGCCCTGGCTGGCATCCCATGATCAAAGCCCATCCGGTGCTGGACCGGAGGGAGCTGAGTTGAGATCATTCCAGAAGGCCTTTGTGGCCATCCTACCGGAGTCTGCATGTCCGAGAACACCCCATCCCAGGAAACCCTGATCACGGAAGCCGTCGCGGAGCTGATCGCTCTGGGCGCCGCCTCCGCCTCCAATGCGGAGAGCTCCTTCCCCCTCCACCACAGCCGCCTGGCGGCTCTGGGGGTCTCCAAGGAGGACATGATCCAGGCCGTGAATATCGCCCTGACCGTCAAGTCCCGCCCTCACCAGGCCATCCTCGACACCGCCCAGGAACTTCTGCTCGGCCGTAAGCCCGGTGGCTGCGGCGGTGGCTGCAGCTGCGGCCCCGAGGGCTGCGATGCCGAAGAGGGCTGCGGTTCCGAAGGTTGTGGCTGCAACTGAGTCTCTGATTTGGCAGCAAAAGGGAGGGGCCCCCGGAATGGGGGCCCCTCCCTTTTGCTGCTCTGAATCAGATGGCCTGGCCACCCTCTTCGCCGGTCCGGATCCGGATGCACTCTTTGAGGTCGACCACAAAGATCTTGCCGTCGCCGACGCTGCCGCCGTCCACCCGGGCGGTGGTGAGGATGGTGTTGACGATGAGATCCTCGAACTCGTCGTTGCAGGCGATGGTGATCTGAACCTTGGGGATCAGGTTGGGGATGATGGTCTTGCCGCGCTGGACCACGATCTCCTGCTGGCGTCCATGGCCGCTGACGCGGGACACCGTGATGCGCTCGATCTCGGCGGCGATGAGGGCCTCACGGACCTCGTCGAGCTTTTCTTCCTTGATGATGGCGGTGATGAGCTTCATGGCGTCTCCGATCAGTTCAGGTGGGTGAGGCCGTAGCCGCGCTCGCCGTGCAGTTCGTGGTCAAGACCGGTGCCTTCGACGGTTGCACTGACGCGGAGCCCGATGGTCTTCTGGACGATGTAGGCGATGATCAGGGTCATGACCACGGAGAAGGCGATGGTGGTGCCGACGGCCGTGAGCTGGACCATGAGCTGCTTGGCCACGCCCCAGCCGGCGACCTTCTGGCCGGCCTCGACCCACCAGGAGTCGCGGATGAAGAAGACCAGGAGGATGGCGCCCAGGATGCCGCCGGTGCCGTGCACGCCGAAGGCGTCCAGGGTGTCGTCGTAGCCGAGCTTGTTCTTGAGCTGGATCATGAAGAAGCAGCCGATGGAGGCGATGATGCCCAGGCAGATGGCGCCACCCACCTGGACGACGCCAGCGGCGGGGGTGATGGCGACCAGGCCGGCCAGGATGCCCGAGGCCATGCCCAGGCTGGTGGGCTTCTCATCCCGGATGGTCTCGATGAGCACCCAGGTGAGGGCACCAGCGGCGGCGGAGACCTGGGTCACGCAGAGGGCACGGGCGGTATCCAGGTTGGAGGCCACGGAGGAGCCGGCGTTGAAGCCGAACCAGCCCACCCACAGGAGCCCGGCGCCGAGCATGACCATGGTGAGGTTGTTGGGGGGCATGGCGGTCTTGGGGTAGCCATGGCGGGCACCCAGGTAGAGGGCCAGGGTCAGGCCGCTGATGCCGGAAGAGATGTGGACCACGGTGCCGCCGGCGAAGTCGATGGCGCCCTTGGCTCCCATGTTGAAGAAGAATCCATCACCCGCCCAGACCCAGTGGCAGAGGGGGCAGTAGACCAGGATGACCCAGAGGGTGATGAAGGCCAGCCAGCCCTTGAAGGAGATGCGCTCGGCCACGGCACCTGCGATGAGGGCAGGGGTGATGATGGCGAACTTGCCCTGGAACATGGCGAAGACGTACTCCGGCACGTTGGAGGACATGATGGTGTGGTCGATGGAGCGTAGGAGGACAAGGCCCTTGTCCCAGCCGATGAGGCCGCCAAGGGCATTGGGACCGAAGCTGAGGGAGTAGCCCACGATGGCCCAGAGCACACCCACGACGGCCATGGAGGCGAAGGAGTTCATCATGGTGGCCAGGACGTTCTTGGTCCGCACCAGACCGCCATAGAACAGGGCCAAGCCTGGGACCATGAGGAGGACCAGGGTGGTGGAGGTCAGCATCCACGAAGTGGCTCCCGAGTCGTTGACTGGGGTGGGGGCCGGGGTCTGGGCCAGGGCCGGCACGGCGGCCAGGAGCAACAGGGGGAGGATGCGCGAGATACGCCTTCCGAGGCTGGGGCTTGGACTCATGGGACTCTCTTCTGCTGAACGAGGCCTACCCACTCCGGGGTGGCTCGCAAGGGGTGGCGGTGGGGAGGCTCTGGGGGGGAGGCTCAACCCGACACCAAGGTCAACTCCATCTGGGCGGGGGGGTTGATCTGGGTGATGGGAGCATTTCCTTCCTCAGGGTGACTTTCATGACTCCCACAGAAGAGCAGACTTTGTGCCAATTACTGTTTTAGCTGATTTATAACGATTTGTAAGCAAATCAGGCCCCATGGGGGGGCCTGATCATACAAAAATGGAGGATATGGTGAATTCGCGACAATTATGTCGCGAATGGGGGGTCAGATGGCCTGCCCCCCCCGCTCGCCGGTACGGATCCGGATGCACTCCTTCAGTTCCTGGACGAAGATCTTTCCGTCGCCCACGCTGCCGCCCTCCACCCGGGCATGCTTCACGATGGTGTTGATGATCAGATCCTCGAACTCGTCGTTGCAGGCAATCATGATCTGCACCTTGGCGATCAGGTTGGGGATGATGGTCTTGCCCCGCTGGACGAAGATCTCCTGTTGCCGGCCATGGCCGCTGACCCGGGCGACGGTGATGCGCTCGATCTCGACAGCGATGAGGGCCTCGCGGACTTCGTCCAGCATCTCTTCCTTGATGATGGCGGTGATGAGCTTCATGGCGCCCCCTAGTTGAGGTTGGTGAGATTGTAGCCGCGCTCGCCGTGGATCTCGTGGTCCAGGCCGGTCTTTTCGACCGAGTCTGAGACGCGGAGGCCAATGAGCTTCTGGACGATGAAAGCCACCACCAGGGTGCCGATGGCGGTAAAGACGATCGTGGTCAGGACGCCCAGCAGCTGAACCTTGAACTGCTGCCCGATGCCCCACCCGGCGATCTTCTGTCCGGCCTCGTGCCACCAGGAGGGACGGATGAAAAAGGTCAACAGGAGGGTGCCCACGATGCCGGCCACGCCATGGACACCGAAGACATCCAGGGAATCGTCGTATCCGAGCCTGTTCTTCACCTGGATCATGTAGTAGCAGGCGAAAGAGGCTGCGACACCCAGGATCACCGCGCCCTGTACCTTGACTACACCCGCCGCGGGGGTGATGGCCACCAGACCCGCCAGGATGCCGGAGGCCATGCCCAGGCTGGTGGCGTGCTCATCGCGGATGCTCTCGATGAGCACCCAGGTGAGGGCACCGGCGGCGGCGGCCACCTGGGTCATGCACAGGGCCCGGGCGGTGTCGAGGTTGGAGGCGACGGAGGAGCCTGCGTTGAATCCAAACCAGCCCACCCAGAGGAGGCCCGCGCCGATGAGGGTCATGGTGAGGTTGTTGGGGGGCATGGCGGTCTTGGGGTAGCCATGCCGGGCGCCGAGGTAGAGGGCCAGGGTGAGGCCGCTCACGCCCGAGCAGATCTCCACCACCGTGCCGCCGGCGAAGTCGATGAGCCCCTTGGCGCCCATGGTGTAGAGCCAGCCGTCCTGCGCCCAGACCCAGTGGCAGAGGGGGGCGTAGACCACCAGGAACCAGAGGGCGATGAAGGCCATCCAGCCCTTGAAGGTGATGCGCTCTGCCACGGCACCTGCGATGACCGCCGGGGTGATGATGGCGAACTTGCCCTGGAACATGGCGTAGACATACTCGGGGATGTTGACGGACATGATGGTGCTGTCGATGCCGTCCAGCCAGACCAGGCTGCGGTCCCAGCCGAGGAAGCCGTGCCAGATGTTGGATCCGAAGCAGATGGCATAGCCGATGAAGGCCCAGAGGACGCCGATGACCGCCAGTGCAGCAAAGGACTGCATCATGGTGCCCAGGACATTCTTGGTCCGGACCAGGCCGCCGTAGAACATGGCGAGCCCGGGCACCATGAGGAGCACCAGGGTGGTGGAGGTGAGCATCCAGGCCTCGGCCCCGGAGTCGTTGGGGTGGGGGGTGTTGTCATGGGCGAGGGCCGGAAGGGCGGCCATGAGGAGCAGGGGGAGATAGCGCAGCCAACGGCGGCTTGGCAGGAGTCTTCGGAGCATGCGTGTTTCCCATCCATGACAGTGCCCGCACCCCTGTGCGGGTGCGGGCGGATCATCCCAAGAGGGCGGCCCCGGTTCCGGGGGTCGTCCTGTCCCGGTTACAATTTTATTACGGAAATTGTCGGATGAGAAGCTGGATTCCAGGAGGCTGTGTGTTCATGTAGGAACGGGTCTGTTGTGGGTGAACCCTCGATTTGTGTGACTTTTTCCCGGAAAAGCGACAGCCTCCCCGAAGGGAGGCTGTCGCTTTTCCGGAAAGCTCTTACAGGGAGAAGAGCAGCTCCTCGTAGGAGGGGAAGGGCCAGGCATCGCGAGCCACCAGGGTCTCGATCTTGTCACCCTTCTCGCGGAGGGTCCCCATCTGGACGAAGACCTTGTCGCGGTAGGCCTTGGCCTGGGCGAGGACATCCTCGATGCCCTGGGCCTCGGCCAGCACCTTCTCGAGCTTGTCGGTCTCCTCAGAGAACTCGGCCAGCAGCTCGGCAAGCTTCTTGGCGCGCTTCTCCTGGGGGGTGCTCACGGCACCGATGGAGGCCAGGGCGGAGGCGGCACCAGCCATGCCGGCGGCGAAGTCGGAGGCGGCGGGGAAGATGGCGCGCTTGGCCATCTCGATCATGACACCGGCTTCGATGTTGATCTGCTTGGAGTAGCCTTCGTAGTAGATATGGCTGCGGCTCTCCAGTTCCTCCTTGGTGAGGACGGCGTGACGCTCGAAGAGCTCGATGGCCTTGGGCTTGGTGTACTCACCGATGGCCTCGACCGTGGAGCGGATGTTGGGCAGGCCGCGGCGCTCGGCCTCCTTCACCCACTCGTCGGAGTAGCCGTTGCCGTTGAAGACGATGCGGCGGTGCTTGGAGTAGCTCTCCTTGATGTACTTCTGGATCTCGGCGTTCTTGTCCTTGGCCTTCTCAAGGCGGTCAGCCACCTTGGCCAGCACATCGGCCACCATGGTGTTGATCACGCAGTTGGGGCCGGCAATGGACTGGGAGGAGCCCACCATGCGGAACTCGAACTTGTTGCCGGTGAAGGCGAAGGGGCTGGTGCGGTTGCGGTCGGAGAGATCGCGGGGCAGCTTGGGCAAGGAGGTCACGCCCAGGTGCATCTTCTCGCCACCCTTGGCGGCGTAGGCCTTGTCATCGGCGATGGACTCGAGCAGCTCGGTGAGCTGGGAGCCCATGAAGGCGGAGATGATGGCGGGGGGGGCCTCGTTGGCGCCCAGGCGGTGGTCGTTGCCCACGGAGGCGGCGGAGGCGCGGAGGAGGGCGGACCAGGTGTCCACGGCCTCAAGGACGGCGGTGGTGAAGAGCAGGAAGCGGGCGTTGGACTCGGGGTTCTCGCCGGGCTCCAGGAGGTTCTGGCCGTCATCGGTGCCCATGGACCAGTTGTTGTGCTTGCCGCTGCCGTTGACGCCGGCAAAGGGCTTCTCGTGCAGGAGGGCCACCATGCCGTGACGGCCGGCGACCTTGCGGATAGTCTCCATGGTCAGCTGGTTGGTGTCGGTGGCGACGTTGGTGGTGGTGAAGATGGGGGCGATCTCGAACTGGTTGGGGGCCACTTCGTTGTGCTGGGTCTTGGCGGAGACGCCCATCTTCCACAGCTCGCGGTTCAGCTCGGCCATGAAGCCCAGGACACGGTCCTTGATGGCGCCGAAGTAGTGGTCTTCCAGCTCCTGGCCCTTGGCGGGCATGGCGCCGAAGACGGTGCGGCCGGCCAGAACCAGGTCAGGACGCTGCTCGTAGTAGGACTTGTCGATCAGGAAATACTCCTGCTCGGGGCCCACGGTGGAGATCACATTCTTGGAGGTGGTGTTGCCCAGGGCGCGGAGCACGCGGAGGGCCTGCTTGTTCAGGGCGTCCATGGACTTGAGAAGGGGGACCTTCTTGTCCAGGGCGTGTCCGTGGTAGCCGATGAAGGCGGTGGGGATGCAGAGGGTGACGCCGGAGGCATCCTCCTTGAGGATGGCGGGGCTGGTGGTGTCCCAGGCGGTGTAGCCGCGGGCCTCGAAGGTGGCGCGCAGGCCGCCGGAGGGGAAGGAAGAGGCATCGGGCTCGCCCTTGATGAGCTCCTTGCCGGAGAACTCCATCAGCACGCGGCCATCGCCGGTGGGGGAGATGAAGGAGTCGTGCTTCTCAGCGGTGAGGCCGGTGAGGGGCTGGAACCAGTGGGTGTAGTGGGTGGCACCCCGCTCCAGGGCCCAGTCGCGCATGGCGCCGGCCACAACCTCGGCCACCTCGAGGGTGAGTTCCTTCTCACCGGCCTGGACCGCCAGGAGCTCCTTGTAGATGCTCTTGGGCAGGCGCTCGCGCATGACCGAGTTGGAGAAGCAGTTGGAGCCGTAGGTGGCCGTCACCGACTCCTCGGGGGCAATGTTGCTGCAGCAGCTCATTTGGGTTTTCTCCTCTGGGAAAAGGTCCAGCTAGACCATGTTGAATCAGGAAGCGTGCCAATTGCGGAGCTGTCAATAAACTGCAGCCAACAGTCGCGCAGGGTTTGTCTCGGATATAAAGATTGGTGTTACAAAAATGTTGGAAACCGCGAGTTTCCTACTTTTTTGTACGATATCGGTGCCAGTCGATACCGTAGCGATGGACCCGGAAGCCCATCTGCCGTTCGGTGATGCCCAGGCGCCGGGCGGCGGCGGCCATGTTGCCGCTGGTCATCTTGAGGGCCTCCATCAGCATTTCCTTCTCCAAGCGGGAGACGGCGGCCTCCAGGGTGGAGGAGGGGGCGGTGTCCGAGCTCTCTCCTGACTGGAGGCTGGGGGGCAGGTGATAGGAGTGGATCACGGCGTCCGTGCTGAGGATCACGGCCCGCTCGATGCAGTTCTCCAGCTCCCGGACGTTGCCGGGCCAGTGATAACTGATGAGGAGGTCGATGGCTGGGCTGGAGATGCGGCGGATGTCCTTGCCATGGGCATGGGCGTGCTTCTCCGCGAAGTAGTCCGCCAGGAGGATGATGTCACTGCGGCGCGCCCGGAGTGGGGGCAGGCAGATGGGGAAGACATTGAGGCGCCAGTAGAGGTCCTCCCGGAAGGTTCCGGCCTTGATGCCGGCCTCCAGATCGCGGTTGGTGGCGGCGAGCACCCGGGTATCGGTCTTGATGGGCTTGTCCCCGCCGACCCGGTCGAAGGTGCGCTCCTGGAGGACACGCAGCAGCTTGGCCTGGACCGCCAGGGGCAGCTCGCCCACCTCATCCAGGAAGATGGTGCCCCCATCGGCCTGCTCGAAGCGGCCCTTGCGGGAGGAGACGGCTCCGGTGAAGGCGCCCTTCTCATGGCCGAAGAGCTCGCTTTCGATGATGGACTCGGGCAGGGCGGCGCAGTTGATGGCCACGAAGGGGCCGCCAGCCCTGCGGCTGGTGGTATGGATCTCCCGGGCCACGAGTTCCTTGCCGGTGCCGGACTCTCCCAGGATCAGGACGGTGGCGTCGGTGGTGGCCACGCCCTGGATGAGCTGGAAGACGCCTTTCATGGCGTCAGAACTGCCCACGATATTGGACGAGGGAGCCACCTCCTTCCGCTGGGGCTCCCGGGGCTCCCGGTCCTGGAGCTCGGTCATGATGCCGTCCCGGATCCGCTTCCGGAGCCTCAGGGCATCGGAGAGCATGGTCGCCACGGATTCCAGGATGCCCTGGTCCGCCTTGGCGGCGGTCTTGCCTTTGCGGAAGCCGGCCACGACACCCACGGTGGACTCACCGGCGATGGCGGGAACCGCCATGAAGACGCCCCCCGTCCTCGCTTCGGTGGCAGGTTCGCGGCTTTCAAAGACCCGGCCCAGGGGGCCCACCCCCAGGCGGACCCGGTCCCCCGTGTTCAGGTCTGGATCGCTGGTGGTGGCCACCCGCAGTTCGCCTGAGGTCCGGTCCAGGATACAGAGGGTGAGCTGCTCGAAGGAGCCTGTCGACTCAAGGATCTCCAGTATTGCGCTGCAGGCATCCTCCACCTGGGCGTATCTCGCCAGGTTGCGCGAAATGTCCAGCAGGAGATCAGGATTCGAGGTTACACCGACGTGACCCATGGGCGTGACTTTACCATGCCTTGAGCTGCCTCAGGGCCTCATAGAGGAGGATGGCGGCGGCCTGGGCCTGATTGAGGCTCCGGTGGAACTCCCCGGGCATGGGGATGCGGACGAGCCGTTCGGCGTGGGCGGCCAGGATCTCCTCGGGCAGGCCCCGGGTCTCGCAGCCCAGGACGATGCCATCGCCCTTCTCGAAGGGGACCTCGGTGTGGGCCAGGTTGCCCTTGGTGGAGGCCAGCCAGAGCCGCTTGGCCGGACAGCGCTGGAGGAGGTCCTCCCAGTCCGTGTAGTGGGTGGGGGCGAGCTTCTCCCAGTAATCCAGGCCGGCCCGTCGCAGGTAATAGTCGGAGGTGTCGAAGCCCAGGGGGTGGACCAGATGGAGGGCGTTGCCGGTGGAGACGCAGAGGCGGCCGATGCTTCCGGTGTTCTGCGGGATTTCCGGTTGATGCAAGATGATGTGAAACAAGGAGCCCCCGATGTCCGATCCGAACTGCATCTTCTGCAAGATTGCCGCGAAGCAGATTCCTTCCACCATTGTCCACGAGGACGAGCAGGTCGTGGTGTTCAAGGACATCGCCCCCCAGGCGCCGGTTCACCTCATCCTCATCCCCCGCGAGCACTTCAGCGGTCTGAACGAACTCACCGAGGCGCGCTCGGCCTGTCTGGCGCACATCGGGATGGTGGCCAGGGAGCTGGCCGGTCGCTTCGGGGTCGCCGACAGTGGCTGGCGCCTGGTCTCCAACTGTGGTCCCGACGCCGGGCAGACCGTCTTCCATCTCCATTTCCACCTGCTGGGGGGCACTCCCATGGGTGGACGGATGGTCTGAATCTCAAGTCGCCGCCGGTCGAGATCGATGGATCTCCCGACACAAGCTCCTGACACTTCTGGAGGTTTCGATTTGGCTGGCGAGCCCGGAAATGACATCGTGCCGCCCTCCTCTCAGGGGGGGGACGGGTTGGACCCGGCCACCTGGAAAGGGCTTCATTACCTGGAGAGTGTGGCGGGGCCCGGGGCCGTCGCCGAGCTGGTGGAAGCCTTCACAAGGGATGCGGGTCCCCGCATGGCACAGCTCCGGGAGGCGGTGGCTTCAGGGGACCAAGGCCGGGTGCGCCGCCTCGCCCACGATCTCAAGGCCAATGCAGGCACCCTCGGAGCCCTGCTGCTGGCTGACCTTGGGAGGCGTATGGAGGAGGGGGTCGAGGCTCCGGAGGCGGAGCTGATCCTGCTGCAGGCCGAAGGGGAGCTGGCCAGGGTGACGGTGGCTGTGCGCGAACGGCTCCGCCAGCTGGAGGCGTGCTAGGTTGATACCCATGATCCCGCTGTTGAGCGCCGCCGAGATGTCTGACCTGGAGAACCGGGCCATCGAGGGCTGGGGGATTCCCAGCCTGGTGCTCCAGGAGCATGCTGCCCTCGGCGCGTTGGCCCTGCTCCCCGTGGAGGAGCCTCTGCACATCCTGGCCGGGCCGGGCAACAACGGGGGCGATGCCCTGGCCCTGGCGAGGCTGGCGCGCCTTCAGGGGCGCTGTGTGGAGGTCTGGGTGGCTGAGCCCCGTCCCGCCTGGCAGGGGGATGCGGCCCGCCAAGCCAGGCTCTGGGAAGGTCTTGGAGGGGGCTACCGCTCTCTGGGGGATCCGGAGGCGGCCCTGCGGGCCTTCCGGGGATGGGTGGTGGACGGGCTCTTCGGCCTGGGGACACGGCTTCCTCTCCGCAGTCCCTATCTGGAGCTGATCGCAGCCTTCCCGGTCGCCGACAGGCCTTTCCGGGTGCTCGCCCTGGACCTCCCCACGGGCTTGGATCCCAGTTCCCCGGATCCCGTAGGCCCCGTCCTGCGGGCGGACAGGACCGCCTGCTTCGGCCACCTGAAGCTCTGCCATGGGCTGAGGCCGGCCCGGGACTACTGCGGGGAGATCACCCTCGTTCCCATTCCCCTCTCCGAGGCACCCTCCCCGTCCCTCGCTCTGACGGGTCGTCCCACCTGCCTCCTTGAGGCCCGGTGGGACACCCACAAGCGGGACTTCGGACATGTGGGGATCCGCGCAGGGCGTCCGGGCATGGGTGGGGCTGCGGTCCTGGCTGCCCTGGGTGCGCTCCGGGGTGGTGCCGGCCTGGTCACGGTCCTGACCGATCCCGAGGTCCGGCAGGAGGTCGCCGTTCAGGTGCCCGAGGCCATGGTGAGGACCTGGGATGGGCAGTTGCCGGCCGATCTGGACGTACTCCTGGCAGGACCTGGAGGGGTGGAGGATCTCCCGGCCTGGGATGGGCCTCTGGTGCTGGATGCCAGCGCGCTCCTTCCGGGGGAGGGGCCACGCTGGATGGCCCGTCCGCAGACGGTGATCACGCCCCACCCAGGGGAGTTTGCCCGCCTCTTCGGGCTTCCGCGTCCTCCCTCGCACCGTGTCTCCGAGCGGCTGGCCCAGGCCATGGCCGTGGCATGCGGGCCGGGGGTCCTCGCCCTCAAGGGTGCCCAGAGCCTGGTGGCGGGGGGGGGCACCCCCGGGATCCTGGTCAACCCCACGGGGCACCCGGGACTCTCGACGGGTGGCACCGGGGATCTTCTGGCTGGGCTGGTGGCCGCCCGGGTGGCCCTCTGGAAGCGAGGGGGAGGGGAAGTCCGGGCGCTGAAGCCTGCGGTGGCCGAGGCCCTCTGGCTCCACGGAGCGGCGGCGGATCGTCTCGGTCCAGGGCCTCTGCTCGTGAGGGAACTGGGGGAGAGCCTCACGGCCCTCCTCCGGGAGATCCATGCAGAGGTTTCCCATGCCTGAGCGTCTCCTGCCCGATGATCTTGCGACCGAGTCCCTCGGAGCTGAGCTGGCCGCTCTTACGCCGCCCGGCGGCACCTGGCTCTTGAGGGGTGAGCTCGGTGCCGGCAAGACCACCTGGACCCGGGGCTTTCTGCAGGGGCTCGGGGGAGACCCGGATGAAGTGGCCTCGCCCACTTATGCGGTGCTCCACCGGTACCCCGCCGGGGAGGGGCGGCTCTTTCATCTGGACCTCTACCGGCTGGGGGCGGGAGGGGCCTGGAGCCTGGGTCTCGAGGATGAACTTGGCCTCCGAGACCGGCTGGTGGTGGAGTGGGCCGGAGAGCGGGGTCCCTGGCCGACGGAGTGGGTGGCCACCCTGGAGCTCGAGTCCTCAGGGGCCGGACGCCTGGCCCGCTGGACCCTGCCGGAGCCCAGACCCTTCCCCGTCTGAGGCATGCTGCCCCAGACTGTCTCCATGGATCCTCTCCATTTGATCTCCCTCGGCGCCGCTTTCCTTCTGGGGGCGGCCTTCGCGGGCCTGTGGGCGAGGTCCAGGTCCGCCAGGCGGCTGGAGGCCGCCCAGGAGCGCCTCCGTCAGGACCTTCTGGGTGAGCAGGGACGGGTCCTGCAGGTCTTGGCCCAGGGCTCCGCGGTCCAGGGCAGCCAGATCCACGAGGCCCTGGCGCTGGGGCGGGCAGAGCAGGGGCGTCAGATGGAGGCCGTCCAATTGCGGCTGGAGCGGGGCTTTGAGCTGCTCCGGGGAGCCACCGAGAACCGGCTGGAGCAGATGCGCCAGGCCATGGACCGGCGGCTCCAGACCAGTCTGGATCAGCGCCTGGACGAGAGCTTCCGCCTGGTGAGCGAGCGGCTGGAAACGGTGCACCGGGGGCTGGGGGAGATGACCGGGCTGGCCCGCGATGTGGGCGGACTGAAGCGCATCCTGGGGAACGTCAAGACCCGGGGGATTCTGGGGGAAGTCCAGTTGGGGACACTCCTCGAGCAGTTCCTGGCCCCGGGGCAGTTCGAGTCTCAGAAGCGGCTGGTGGCAGGGGCCCGTGAGGCGGTGGACTTTGCCATCCGGCTCCCGGGAGCCGCCGGTGAGCCGGTGTGGGTCCCCTTGGATGCCAAGTTCCCCCTGGAGGACTACCAGAGGCTCCAGGACGCCCGGGACTCGGTGGACCTGGAGGCCATCGAAGGAGCTGGGGCCGATCTGGAGCGGAGGGTCGGGCTGGAGGCGGCCAAGATCGCCGGGAAATACATCTTGCCCCCTGCAACCACCGACTTCGCTCTGCTCTTCCTGCCCACGGAGGGGCTCTTCGCCGAAGTGCTGGCTCGGCCCGGACTCTTCGATCGGCTCCAGCGGGAACAGCGGGTGGTCGTGGTGGGACCCTCCACCCTCTGTGCCTTCCTGAGCAGCCTCCAGGCCGGCTTTGCCAGCTACGCCATCAGCCAGCGCAGTGCGGAGGTCTGGAAGACCCTAGGCGAGGTCAAGGCCGAGTTCGAACGCTTCGGAGCTTGGGTCCAGGGTGTCCAGACCAAGCTCCAGGCCGCTGCCCGGGAAATGGACAAGGTTGGGGTGAGGACCCGTCAGCTGGAACGGAAGCTACGGGGGGTCTCGGACTTGTCGGATGCTGACCCGGATTCTTCCCTCGATGCCTCTGCTGACACGGATGTTTTTTCATTGCAGGTCAGTGTCCTGGATGACCGGTAGGGTGTTACATCCCCATGGCACGAATTGTTTTAGTTGGTGCTTTCATCTAAATTCAAAAAAACGTATATTGGTGACGATTTTCATCGGATAAGATCACCAGTCTGGAGGATGCCCCATGGCTTCTGTTGACATCAACTCCCAGCCCGGCAAGGACTTCGCCGGCGATGCCCTCATCGTCCCGGTGTTCTCTGGGCGTGAGCGCCATCGGCTGCCCCTTGCCATCAGCAAGGTGGCCCGTCAGGTCATGGATGAGAATGACTTCAAGGCTGACTACCTGGAGATCGTCCCCCTCCATCACCCCAATGGGGTGAAGGAGACCCGCTGGATGGTGCTGGTGGGACTGGGCGAGGAGGAGGCCGTCACGCCCAACAAGATCCGGAAGGCGGTGGGCGCCGCTGCGCGCTCCTGCCTGAAGAAGGGATGGAAGCAGATCGGCGTGGTGGCCCCCTCGACCTCCACCCTCGAACACGATGATGTCCAGGCGGCCGTCCTCGAGGGGGCCCTGCTGGCGGACTTCGACACGGGGACGTTCAAGGGCAAGCCCAGCCCCAGGACCTTTGATCGCCTGGAGGTCTTCACAAACGGCGAGGACACCCGGAAGGCCCGCCGGCGCTTGGCCCAGATCCAGGCAGGTGTCCATGCCTGCCACCTGGTCCGCCGCCTGACCAACACCCCCCCCTCGGACCTCAGTCCCGAGGTCTTCGCAGCCATGGCCGCCGAGTTGGCCAGTCAGCGCAAGGTGGAGATCGAAGTCCTCGATCCCGAGTCCCTCGCCAAGGACAACTTCAACGGGGTCCTGGCGGTGGGCGGCGGCTCCTCCCAGGGGCCCCGGGTCGTCAGGCTGAACTACCGTCCCAAAGAGAAGGCCAAGAAGCACATCGTCCTGGTGGGCAAGGGCGTCTGCTTCGACTCCGGTGGCCTCTCCCTCAAGGATGCCAAGAGCATGGAGACCATGAAGGATGACATGACCGGGGCCGCCATTGTCCTGGCCACCGTGCTGGCCTGCGCTGAGCTCGAGGCGCCCGTCCAGGTGACCGGGCTCCTGGGCTTGGTTGAGAACATGCCCTCGGGGACGGCCTACAAGCCCGGGGATGTGGTCCGCAGCCGCGCTGGAAAGACCATCGAGGTCATGAACACGGATGCCGAGGGGCGCATCGTCCTCGCTGACCTGCTGGACCTCGCCTCCAGTCTGGAGGCCGATCACATCGTGGACCTCGCCACCCTGACCGGTGCCTGCCTGGTGGCGCTCGGAGAAGGGGTCTCCGGGGTCATGGGAACGGACCAGAGGCTGATCGACCGCCTCATGGACTCCGGTGCCGCTGTGGGCGAGCATCTCTGGCAGCTCCCCTTGGTGGAGGAATACGCAGAGGGCATCCGCAGTCAGATCGCCGATCTGAAGAACACCACCGGCAGCCGCTGGGGGGGCGCCATCACGGCCGGGCTCTTCCTAAAGGAGTTTGTCAAGATCGGTTCATGGGCCCATGTGGATCTCAGCAGCTGCTGGTCCTCTTCGGATCGCGACTACCGTCCTCAGGGCGGGACGGGGGAAGGTCCTCGCTGGCTGCTTGAATGGATCATGAATTGATTAATTTATATAATTCGATTGTCTGCAACATGTCTTGCCGCCGATACCTCTCGTAATCTGATACTTGTCTCTTGACCTGTGGGAATGTTGTTGTTTCCATGGGTAGACCACCCTCGAAGCCATATCTGGAGCCCGCCATGGAAGCCGTGGAAACATTGACCAAGGCTGATCTTGCCAAACATTTGATGGAAAACCTCGAATTTTCCAAGAAGGACGCTGACGAGCTCGTCAACACCTTCCTGGACAGCATCATCGGAGCCCTCCGCAACGGAGACGGCGTCGAGCTGCGTGGCTTCGGCAGCTTCCGCCTCCGTGACCGCAAGGCACGGCAGGGGCGCAATCCCCGGAGTGGCGAGACCATCGCCGTCCCCTCCAAGCGGGTCGTCTACTTCAAGCTGGGCAAAGAGCTCCGCAGCAAGCTCATCGACGAGGATGATGAGGATTGATCCCAGCGGAACCGCTGAATGAAAAAAGGTTCTTCCCGGAATGGCGGGGAAATGAGGTAGGCAGCAGAGACTCCTGGGATCCTGGGTTTGCGACAACACCAGACCCGGGAGGCACTGCTGCCTATGAACGAGCTTATGGCCCAGATGGGCGGGTGGGAAGGATACAAGGCCGGATTGATCGGCGTGTACGAGGCCGGACGAAAGGGGCCTCGTGCCGAGGTATGGATTGAACTCCTTGGTAATGAACGACCTCGACGATGCAGCGGCTGTGGCCATCATGTGGATCGAATCCACGATGCGACCCAGCGCTGGGTAAGGGACCTCCCGATCTTTGAATACGAAGTCCACCTGCTGGTCTGGCGGTTTCGACTGGACTGTCCGAGGTGTGGACCCAAGGTGGAGTCCCTGAACTGGCTGGAGCCCCGAGCCCGGGTCACCAATCGGCTGGCCGAATCGGTGGCCAGGATGTGCAAAGTCCTGCCCATCAAGCAGGTTGCCGAGCATTTTCACCTGCACTGGGACACCGTCAAGGCCATCGACAAAGCCCACCTGGACCGGGAACTGGGGCCCCCAGAACTGCGGGGAGCCGAAACACTGCTCATGGATGAGTTCGCCCTTCGCAAAGGACACCGATATGCCACGGTGGTGCTGGATGCCGCCAGAAAGCGGGTCCTCTGGGTAGGGCAAGGGCGAGGCCGTGCAGACATCCGCCCTTTCTTTGAACTGCTTGGGAAGAGGGGCTGCGCCCAAATCAAGGCGGTAGGTATGGATATGTCCGCAGCCTTCGAGCTGGAGGTCCGGAAGCACTGCCCCAAAGCGGAGATCGTCTATGACCTCTTCCATGTGGTGCAACGCTATGGCCACGAGGTGATTGATCGGGTCCGGGTTGACGAGGCCAACCGGTTGAGGGGAGACAAGTCGGCCCGCAAGGTGGTGAAGAGCGCCAAGTGGCTGCTGCTAAGGAACCCCAGGAATCTGGAGGGTGAGGCCAGGGTGCGCCTCAAGGAGTTGCTGGACGCCAATCAGGCTCTGATGACGGCCTATGTGCTCAAGGACGACCTCAAGGAACTCTGGCGCTACCGACGCGAGGGCTGGGCTCGCCGGGCCTGGAATGATTGGTTGGAACGCGCCAAGTCAAGCAACCTGGCGCCATTGGTCCGGTTCGCCCAGAATCTCGCGGCACGGCTCGATGGCATCCTCTCCCACTGCCGATGGCCGCTCCATACCAGCCTTCTAGAGGGGATCAACAACCGCATCAAGGTCATCAAGCGCATGGCCTATGGCTTCCGCGACGACGCCTACTTCTTTCTCAAGATCAGAGCTGCCTTCCCCGGTGTTCCGTGAAGAACCTGAAAAAAGGGGGCCTTTGCAGGGCCCCCTTCTTTTTTGCTGCATGCACGCTCAGTCTTCGCTGCGGCGCTTGGGGAAGGCAGGACGGTCCTTGTGGAAGGGCTTCCGGGGACCGAAGCTGCGGTCCTCCTCACGGCGGGGGCCGCGGAAGGCGCCTTCGCGGTCTGCAGGGCCCTTCTCGGACCAGGGCTTGCGCTCGAAGGGCTTCTTTTCGAAAGGCTTCTTCTCGAAGGGCTTGCGGCCCTCGGCACGGGGGCCATCGGGGCTCCAGCCGCTGCGCTCGCCAGCCCGGGGCTTGAAGGGCCGGGAGGGGCGGGAGTCGGTGTCCCGGGGCTCGGGGATCACAAAGCCGGCGTGGGACTGATCCTCTACCAGGGAGAGGAGGGCGGCGACCACTTCGGTGGCGTCTTTCTCGGCCAGGAGGCGCTCCGCCAGACCACGGTGGCTCTGATCCTCGGTGGCGGCCAGGCGATCGGCCAGGCGACCTTCCTTGGCCTTGCGGATCTCCGCCTGGGTGGGCGCGGGGCGCCAGTCCAGCTTGAGACCGGCGCGGCGGCCCCAGGCCATGAGGATGCGGGACTCCTTCTGGCCCACCAGGGCCAGGCTGGTGCCCTTGGCGCCAGCGCGGCCCGTGCGCCCAGAGCGGTGGATGTAGTTCTCCAGCTGGGTGGGGATGCCGAGGTGCACCACGAGGGGCAGGCCCTCGATGTCGATGCCCCGGGCTGCCACATCCGTGGCCACGAGGATGTGCAGCTTGCCGGTCTTGAAGTTGGTCAGGATGCGGTTGCGGGCATTCTGGGCCAGATCGCCGTGGAGGTGATCGGCGGACAGCCCAGCCTCGCGCAGCATCTGGGCCAGCTCTTCGGTCTGGGCCTTGGTCTTGGTGAAGACCAGAGCCGCCGTGGGATCGTCGTGGAGCAGCAGGTTGACCAGAGCTTTGGACTGGAATGCTTCGGCCACCAGGCAGGGGGTGTGGGCGATGTCGGCGTGGGCCCTGGCGGGACCATCCGTCAGCTGGGCCCTGTGGGGGGCCTGGAGGAACCTCTGGGCCAGGGCGGCGATGGGGTCGGGCAGGGTGGCCGAGAAGAGGAAGGTCTGGGGGTGCTTCTCCAGGCGGGAGAGGATCTTCTCCACATCCTCCAGGAAGCCCATGTTCAGCATCTCATCGCACTCGTCCAGGACCACCATGGTGGCCTGGGAGAGATCCAGGCTGCCCTGGTCGAGGTGATCCATGGTCCGACCGGGGGTGCCCACGATGACCCGGGCACCGAACTTGAGGGCACGGAGCTGGGGGCCGTAGCTCATGCCGCCCACCAGTTCGGCGATGTCCAGCTGAGGGCAGACACTCGAGAGCTCAGCGGCCACCTGCTGGGCCAGCTCACGGGTGGGGGTGAGGATGAGGGCCTGGGGGAACCGGTCGGGGTGGAGGCGATGCATCAGGGGCAGGCCGAAGGCCAGGGTCTTGCCGCTGCCAGTGCGGCTCTGGACCAGGAGGTCCCGGCCATCGAGCCCGGGCTGGAAGCACTCGGCCTGGACGGGAGTGGGAGAAGTGAAGCCGCGCTTTTCCAAGGCGGCCAGATAGGGCTCGCTGCAGCCCAGGGCTGCGAAGGTGGTCATGCTCAAGTGGGTCTCCGGGGCCTTTGCCGAACGGGGTTGGCAGGAAGCGCCAGCCGGACTTGGCCCAATCATCCAGTATCTCATTGCGATGCAGAAATCGCCATGGAAATGTTGGTGGGGATGTGGGAAGATCGGCTTATGATCACGCTGCTCCTCATCCGTCACGGCATCGCCGAGGACTTCCAGCGGGGGCAGAGGGATGAGGACAGGGCGCTGACCCCTGAAGGCTGGAGCCGAACCCGATCCGGCATGCAGGGCCTAGTGGCCCGGGGCTACCTGCCGGATCTCGGCATCTGCAGTCCCTATCGCCGGGCGGCCGAGACCTTGGTGTGCCTCAAGGAGTCCACGCCTCACGGCTTCCCCTCTGAGACCTGTGGACTGCTGCTGCCGGAAGGGAAGCCGCTGGAGGTGGAGTTCTGGCTGCGGGGAATCCTGGAGGAGGTGCCCGACGGGCGCACCGTCGCCCTGGTCAGCCATCAGCCTTTCCTCTCCAGTCTGGTGTTCCAGCTCACCGGTCACAGGGTGGACTTCAAGAAGGCCAGTTGCTCCATTCTCCACTGGAGGCAGCAGGCTTTCGAGTTCGCACTCCACCTGACCCCCTCCGAGCTCCGGAACCACCCTTGAAAACCCGCAAATCGACTGGCAAAAGCCTCATGAAGGCGGCATACTGGTTAATCCTACCTTGTAGCCGTCTGTCTCTTCCCCCGGAGGGGGAATCCTATGCCTATTGAAAAAAACGACACTGTAGTCCTCAATCTCCACGACCTCAAAGAGCTCTCCATTGGCCGCCTCGCGGAGATGGCCAAGGTCTATGGCGTGGAGAATCCGCTCTCGCTGCGCAAGCAGGAACTCATTTTCCGGCTTCTGGAGGCCCAAGCGGCCAAGGAAGGACTCTTCTTCGCCGAAGGCGTCCTTGAAGTCCTGCCCGAGGGCTTCGGCTTCCTGAGGGCCCCGGAGTTCAACTATCTGGCCGGGCCCGACGACATCTATGTTTCCCCCAGCCAGATCCGCAAGTTCAACCTCAAGAGCGGTGACACCATCTCAGGCATGATCCGGCCGCCCAAGAACGAGGAGAAGTTCTTCGCCCTCCTTCGAGTGGATGCGGTCAACTTCGATCCTCCCATGGTGGCCAAGGAGCGGCTCCACTTCGACACCCTGGTGCCCCTGTACCCGACCCAGATGCTCAAGATGGAGCGGGATCCCCAGGAGCTCAGCACCCGGGTCATGGATCTCATGACCCCCCTGGGCAAGGGCCAGCGCGCCCTCATTGTGGCGCCTCCCCGCACGGGCAAGACCGTGCTGATGCAGAACATCGCCAACTCCATCACCGCCAACCATCCCGAGGTCTTCCTCATCGTGCTGCTCATCGACGAGCGCCCCGAGGAGGTCACGGACATGGAGCGCAATGTCCGGGGCGAGGTCATCTCCAGCACCTTTGATGAGAGCCCCACCCGGCACGTCCAGGTGGCCGAGATGGTCATCGAGAAGGCCAAGCGCCTGGTGGAGCACAAGAAGGATGTGGTGATCCTGCTGGACTCCATCACCCGTCTCGCCCGGGCCTACAACACCGTGGTCCCCCCCAGCGGCAAGGTCCTCTCGGGAGGCGTGGACAGCAATGCCCTCCAGCGCCCCAAGCGCTTCTTCGGCGCGGCCCGCAACATTGAGGGCGGGGGCAGCCTGACCATCATCGCCACGGCCCTGGTGGAGACCGGCAGCCGCATGGATGACGTGATCTTCGAGGAGTTCAAGGGCACCGGCAACAGCGAGATCGTGCTGGACCGCAAGCTCAGCGAGAAGCGCATCTTCCCCGCCATGGACATCTTCCGCAGCGGCACCCGCAAAGAGGATCTGCTCATCGATGCGGCCCGGCTCCAGAAGATCTGGGTGCTCCGCAAGATTCTTTCGGCCTCCGGTCCGGTGGAGAGCATGGAACTGCTGGTGGACCGCCTCGGCAAGGCCAAGAACAACGACGAGTTCCTCACCAGCATGCACGAGCCCAGCGGCGGCGGTCGCCGCGAGCGGAACTAGACCTCCGCTTACCGGGAGAGAAGGCGATGCGCGCCATGCTCTTCGAAGGTCCCGGAAAGCCCCTGAGGCTGGCCGAGCTGCCCCTGCCCGAACCCGGGCCGGGGCAGCTGCGCCTGAGGGTGGGGGCTTGCGCGGTCTGCCGGACCGACCTCCACATCCTGGATGGCGAACTGTCGGAACCGATCCTGCCCCTGGTGCTGGGTCACGAAATCGTGGGCCGCGTGGACGCTTTGGGGCCCGGCGTCGAGGGGTTTCGCCCTGGCCAACGGCTGGGTGTCCCCTGGTTGGGGGAGACCTGCGGCCACTGCGATTACTGCCGCTCGGACCGGGAGAATCTCTGCGATCACCCGGTCTTCACGGGCTACCAGCGCAACGGGGGCTACGCAGAATACGCCGTGGCCGATGCCCGCTTCTGTTTTTCCCTGCCTGAAGGCCTGGGTGATGCTCAGGCAGCCCCCCTCCTCTGTGCTGGCCTCATCGGTTACCGGGCCTACGGCATGACGGGGGAGGGGAGGCGGCTGGGGCTGTACGGCTTCGGGGCGGCCGCGCACCTCCTCTGCCAAGTGGCCTCGGCCCAGGGGCGGGAGGTCTATGCCTTCACCCGCACGGGGGATACGGAAGGCCAGGCCTTCGCACGTTCCCTGGGCGCGGTCTGGGCAGGGGCTTCGGAGGAGCTGCCACCGGAGTCCCTGGACGCCGCCATTCTCTTCGCGCCGGTCGGTGCCCTGGTGCCCCAGGCGCTGAAGGCCGTCCGCAAGGGCGGGGTGGTCGTCTGCGGGGGCATCCATATGAGCCCCATTCCCAGCTTCGACTACCGCCTCCTCTGGGAGGAACGCCGGATCGTGAGCGTGGCCAACCTCACCCGGCAGGATGGCCTGGACTTCTTCCGGCTCATCGAAGGCATCCCCCTCCGGAGCGAGGTGCAGTCCTACGCACTGGAAGAGGCACAGTGCGCCCTGGACGACCTGCGGGCGGGACGGGTCCAGGGCGCTGCGGTGCTGGTGATGGAGGCCTGAGAGCCCACCACCGGGACTGGCTTATACGATGGACATCGCCGCGGTCCAGCCCTGCTGGATGGCCTCGCCCACCTTGGCGGCCTTGCGGCAGTCGCCGATTTCGAAGACGGGGATCTCCCCGGCGGCTTCGCGCAGGATCTTGGTGGCCTCCGTGCGGGCCCGGTAGCCGAGGGCCAGCACCACCGTATCGGCGGAGATGAAGCTCTCGGTCCCTTGGCTGTCGGCGACTCGCACCCCATCAGGCTGGATGGCCCTGCAGGTGGTCTTCACAAGGCTCTTCATCCCGACCCGATCCATCTCATCCAGCAGGGCCGTGCGGTGGATGCCGATGAACTCCGGCACCAGGCGCTCGGCCATCTCGATGACCGTGACCTCGTGGCCCTTGTGGACCAGTTCCAGGCCTGCCTCGCAGCCCACCAGACCACCGCCCACCATGACCACGCGCTTGCCCACCCGGGCATCGGGCAGGAAGTAGGTGTCGAAGGCCTTCAGGGCGTGCTCCACCCCCGGAATGGGGGGCACGGCGGGGTCGGCGCCGATGGCCAGGATGAGGGCCTCGGGCGCAAAGGCCTTCACCACCTCAGGGGTCACCTGGGTGTTGAGCCGCACCTCGATGGGCCGCTTGGCCACCTCCCGCACCAGCAGCTCCTTGAACTGGAAGAGGTCCCGCTTGTAAACATCGCAGTCCGTCAGGCGCAGGGTGCCCCCCAGGCGCTCGGCATTGTCCATGAGGGTGACCTGGTGGCCCCGGTCGCAGGCATCGATGGCCGCCTGCATACCACCGGGGCCGCCCCCCACGATGAGGACCCGCCGGGAGCCCGCGGGCTTGGGCATGTCCTCGGGCAGCACCTGATGGTGGGAGAAGGAGTTCACGTTGTAGGGGTTGATGGTGCAGGAGCCCAGGCCGGGGAAGTGGCGTCCCGCCGGGTCGGTCTCATGCTCGCCGGAAGGCCCGGGGTAGCAGACACAGCAGCGCAGGCAGGCCCGGATCTCGTCGCCCTTGCCGGCGGCGGCCTTGTTGGCGAAGTCGGGGTCCGCGATCATCTGGCGGCCCATGGAGACGATGTCGGCCTTGCCCTCAGCGATGACCCGCTCAGCGTCCTCGGCGGTGGTGATGCCGCCCACCACAGCCACCGGGATGGTGACAGCCTGCTTCACCGCTGCGGCATAGTCGGCGTTGAGGGCGTGGGGCCGGAAGATGGTGGAAAACTCGTTGGAGCGGGCGGGACTGTAGTAGTGGCCGGCGCTGATGTGGATCAGGTCCACCAGGCCCGTGCCCTCCAGCAGCCTGCAGAAGCCCACGGTGTCATCCAGGGTGATGCCCCCGGGGAGGTTCTCCTGGCCGCTCAGGCGGATCTCGATGAGGAAGTCGCTGCCGCAGCGCTCCCGGATGGCCGTCAGGATCTGTAGGGGGAAGCGGCCCCGGTTCTCGATGCTGCCGCCGTAGTCGTCCGTGCGGGTGTTGTTCCGGGGTGACAGGAACTGGCCGATCATCCAGCCATGGCCGCAGTGGACGAAGACGCCGTCAAAGCCAGCCTTCTGCATGAAGGCTGCGGCATCGGCGAAGTCGCCGGCCACCTTGGCCATGGAGCTTTCGCAGAAGGCCTTCACCTCGGTGCCGTCGGGCTTGGTGTAGGCCACAGGACCCAGGGGGTGGATGCCGTCCTCCAGATAGGGCTTCTCGATGCCGAAGTGGGAGAGCTCCGCGATGGCCACGGCACCGTGCTGCTTGATGACCCGGGCGTTGCGCTGGAAGGTGGCAAAGGCGGGGGTGCTGAAGTCCTTGTAGTCCACGGTGAGTTTGATCATCTTGCCTTCGCCCGCCACGATGGGGCGCAGGCTGTCATCGAAGTTCACGGAGATCTCACCGTTCACCACCGCCGCGCAGCCGCCCTTGGCGCGGTCCTCCTGCATGCGCAGGATGCGCTCGGTGAGGAAGGGGACCAGGGCCAGGCTGGAGAAGATCGTGGGGGCGGACTCAATGCGGTTGCGGTAGGTGAACCTGCCCACCTGGATGGGGCTGTTGAGGTGCGGATAGGGATTCATGGGATCTCCTGGGATCGGGGAGCGGTGGTGCGCAATGGGGCAGGGCAGGCAGAGGCTGCGGGTTCACAGGGCCCTGGGGCGGCGATGGGGTGAGTCCAGCATAGTGGTTGGGCGTGTGTACGAAAATAAATAAAACTTTGTCTGCAGCGGACGAAAATTTTTACAGATGGCAGGGGTCATGAGACCCTTGGAGCAGGACCTCTTCCCATGGATACACGCCAGATCCGCTGCTTCCTGGGTGTCGCCGAGCACCTCAGCTTCACCGGGGCCGCCCGGCAGCTGGGGCTCACCCACTCGGCCGTGGGCTACCAAGTGGCCGCCCTGGAGGTGGAGGTGGGCACCCGGCTCTTCGAGCGGAGCTCCCGCTCCGTGCGTCTCACCGCGGCCGGAGCACATTTCTTGCGGCGCATCCGTCCCATCCTCAACAGCTACGGTGGACTGCTCCAGAGTACCCGGAGCATTGGTGAGGGTCTTGCCGGCGAGGTGCGGCTGGGCTTCATCGGGGGCGGTGAGGAGCGCTTCCTGCCCCTCTTCCTGAAGCGCTTCAAGCGCGAGTTCCCGGGCATCCGGGTGAAGGTGGCCCACTACTCCCTGAAAGAACTGCGGGAGCGGCTGGTGGAGGGCAGCCTGGACATCGCCTTCAGCCATGTACGGGCCGTGGAGGACCTGCCGGGTTTGCGTTCCGAGCTGCTCTTCGAGTCCCCCATCGGGGTGCTCCTGCCCAGCGACCACCCTTTGGCCGAGGGTCCCCTCTGGCTCTCTGACCTGGCGGGGGAGGCCTTCATCGAGCCTGCACCTTCCCTGGCGCCCCCCTCCCTCACCACCCACCAGGACTTCTGGAGCCGCCTGGGGGGAAGGCCCCAGGAGCTGCAGCAGACCCAGGACTTCGGCACCCTCTTCATGCTGGTGGAGTCCGGCGCCGGGCTCTCCCTGCTGCCCCGCTACATGTTCGATCCCAAGGCCCACCCCCACCTGGCCTTCCGCGAACTGGAGGACTGGCGTCCCACCCTCAAGGGCTGCATCGCCTGGCATGCTCAGGGGCTCCGGCCCACCCTCCAGGTATTCCTGAAGGCCCTGGGGGTGCTGGCCGGAGCGGCCCGGGGCTGAGGTCCTATACGAGCATCCGACCGCCGAACTCGGCATAGATCCGGGGCAGGAAGTGTTTGAAACGGGTGAACTCCTTCACGTTGTGGCGGGCGAGCCCCTGGACGGCGGCCTGGGGCACGGCCACGCCGGGAGGCAGGGTGCACTCGGGCACACCGTTGGAGAGGCGGTAGCCCAGCCAGAAGCGGGTGCGGTGCTCCAGGCCCTCGGCGGTGTCGCGGAAGATGTGGCACATCATGGCGGGGGCGGTGATGGACTCGTCGGTCTTGTTCACCGCCACGGCCCAGCCCTGCCCCCCGGCGAAGGTGGCTACATATGGCTGCTTGAAGCGGCTCATGTCGAAGCCGTAGTCCTGGGGAGACTTGAAACTGATGGTGATGTTCTCCATCCCGCAGTCGCAGTTCTCGGTGACGTGGTGCACCACGCCCCAGTTGCGCTCGGCCATGGGAATACGGTCATCCAGGATGCGCTTGCGCCCCTCGGGGCTCAGGTGGATACCCCCGTGCTGGGGCGGATACCAGATGCGATAGCGCAGGTCCTCCAGGGGGTGCCAGGCGAACCACCAGTCGATCATCTCGGCGGTGACGCCGGGGTAGACGCTCTTGTTGGCAATGAAGCCGGCCCCGTCGGGCAGGTTGCACCAGCCGATCTCCACGTCCAGGTCGCCGGGATTGAGCAGGTCGTTCATCCGGGAGGGGTGAAGGGCCTTGGCGGGGTCGCAGGGATGGTCCATCAGGGCCATGTGGGCGGGGTCGGGCTGGGGGATCTCCTCATAGAAATACTTGGCGAAGGGGCGGGCCTTCTCCTCGGGGCTCAGGTCATGCTGGGCAGCCTTCACCTGGGTGGTGGGGTACCAGTCCTTGTAGGTGTACTGCCGGGTCTCAGGGGTGGACATGGGGACTCCTTTCTCAGCTCAGGGGCGTGTCGCGGACGATGACGATCTGCTTGGTGTAGAGGAAGAAGGACTGGGACCAATGGGCATAGGTCGGCCCCTCGGCCTTTTGGAGGGTCTCGACGTACTGGCGGAAGGCCCCCACCTGCTCCATCGTGTCGAACCAGTGGGCCACCACCAGGTCGTAGACCGGGGGATCAACCATCTTGAAGTGCTTGCGGGCGGCGCCATCGTTGTCATTGGCCCGGCAGCGCCAGTTGGCCTGCACCCGGCGGCACTGCTCCTGGTAGTAGGGGGAGGCGGCTGCCGCGGCCTCGTGAGCCTGGCGCCAGTACATCCGGTAGTCCTCCGGATAGGTGTTTTCATCGCGCATGATGTACTGCAGGACCTTGAGGGCGCCGACCCCTTTCACGATGCCGAGACCCGGATTGAAGGCGGGGATGGGGCTGGCGACGGGTATCTCCTCCTCCTCGGCCATGACGATGATATTGGTGCTCTCGTTGGCGAAATACTGCCCATCGGCGGAGGCGGCGGAGGGTACTGCAGGCTCCAGGGTCTCCATCATGTCCCGGAAGCACTTGAAGGAGAGCTCCACCACGGCGTCGCGGTCCACCACCTTGTTCTGGTGGTCGGGATCGCTGAGCACCCCCCAGGCCCCATCGATGACGTGGTTCTGGATGTAGGTGTCGATCTTGAGGCGCTCCTGGCGGGCGATGGTGCCGTGGTAGAACTCGATGTAACGCTGGTATTCGGCCCGGGTGAGCCCCGGGCGCTTGCGTGATGCGGCCATCAGCTTGATGGGCACGATGCACCTCCTGGAAAGGGAATGTGGAAAGGCCCCCTTGGGGGCGAGAGGGAACTGAGGGCGTAAGCAGAGCTTTCCAGGTCCGGGCCCTCCCGACCTGGAAGGTCGGAGGAGGCGGAGGTCCGGAGCGGCCCTTGGGCTTGATGGAAGGCTAGGTCCTGTCTCAGAAGATAGGAAATGGTTCCTTGTGATGACATCCATGCGCTGCGGCGATGCATGGATGTCATCACCCATGACGGAGTGGGGTGCTCCCCTGCGGACAAGCAAAAGCCCCCTCCGGGGAGGGGGCTATGCAGGGCGGGTGGGGGGCTCAGTCGGCGTTCAACAGCTCCGCGGCGTTCTCCCCTGCCATGCGTCCGCTGTTCAGGCAGAAGCCCATGGTGTTGCCGGGGAGGATGAAGGGATAGGTGTGGCCATAGATGGCGCAGGCGTCGACGCCCACGGCGTAGAGGCCGGGGATCACCTTGTCGTCTTCGGTCATGACCTCGGTCTTGTAGTTGATGCGGATGCCCCCCAGGGTGCCGTAGGCGCCCACGAACTGGCGGCAGGCGTAGAACTTCGAGGTTCGGATGGGCTGCATGAACTGGCGGGACTTGTCGAAGAGGCTGTCGAAGTGGCTGTCGCAGTCCTCGTTGTACTCTTCCACGGTCTTGAGGAGGGCCTCCTTGTCGATGCCCATCTTGTCTGCCAGTTCCTCCAGGGAATCGGCCTCGCAGACATGCTCGTAGCCCTCCTCCTGGGCTGCCTTGAGGGCGGCGTCGAACTGCTTGTAGAGGTCGTGGGGGTGGACGTGGGACTGGATATCAGGGCCGTTGCGTTTATAGTGCTTGAGCAGCTTGCTGTCGAAGATGGCGTAGGCCATGTGCCCAGGCTGGGCGGCGATGGCGTTGCCCGTGAAGGTGGTGTTGGGGATGCCGTCCTCGGGCATGAAGCGGTGCCCCAGCTTGTTGACCCAGAGGCAGGGCTGGCGGAAGGCGCCCTCGATGACGAAGTGGGCCATGTTGTCGGGGATCTGGTACATGAGCTCCAGGTTCATGAGGGTCTTGCCGGCCCCTGCTGCCCAGGCCATGCGCAGCCCCTCGCCCACCATGCCGGGCACGGCGAAGGAAAAGAGGTCCTTGCCCCAGTTGTAGCCGATGTGCTCCTTGATCATCTGGGCGTTGGCGCCGAAGCCGCCGGTGGCGATGATGACGGCCTTGGCGCGGGCCTCCACTTCCTCACCGTCCTTGTCCGTGGCGATGACGCCCACGGCGCGGCCATCCTCCACGAGGATCTTCTTCACGGGGGTCTCCAGGAGGATCTGGACCCCCAGCTCCTCCGCCCGCTCGGTCATCTTCTTGATCATGGCCCCGGCGGCGCGGGGGCCGGGCATGCCGCCCCCCTCGGGTTTCACCAGGTGCCAAGTGGGCTCGGAGGTGGCGTAGGGCTTCATGGTCTCGGGGGCGGCGTAGGCGGGGGAGACTCCCACGAACTCCACGCCCATCTCCTGGAGCCAGTTGATGGTGTCGCCGGACTTCATGTAGTAGTCCCGCACCAGCCGGGCATCCACATTCCAGTGGGTGAAGGCCATGTGCTTGCGGAAGGCCTCGAAGGGGGTGATGTTCACCAGGTGGTGCTTCTGGATGTCCGAGCCGATGCCCAGGGGACCCATGCCCATGTTGGCAGCGCCGCCGGGGGTATTGGCCTTCTCGAAGGCGATCACCTGGGCGCCGTTCTCGGCAGCCGAGATGGCGGCAGCCAAGCCTGAGAGGCCTGCGGCGACGATGATGACGTCTGTTTCAAGCTGCTTCATATTTCACCTCCAAAATGGGGTAATGGACCGGTTAGCGTTTCTTCCAGCTCCCCACGGGCACCGGCTCCTTGGGAGTACGGGGCTTGACGGGGCCAGCCTTCACGATGGCCCGCTCGGGGCAGACCTCGAAGCAGAGGCCGCACTGGGTGCAGGCCTTGGTGTCGATGACGTGGATGTAGTCCTCCTCGCCTTCGATGGCCTCCTCGGGACAGAGCTCCAGACACTTGCCGCAGCCGCTGCAGGTGTCGCCCAGGATGTGGAAGGTAACATAGGCGCGGCAGACCAGGGCAGGGCAGCGCTTGCGCTTCTGGTGGGCTTCGAACTCCTCGGGGAAGGCCAGGAGTCCGTTCAGGAGGGGGCGGGCCGCCTGACGGCCCAGTTCGCAGCGGGAGCCTTCGGCCATGGCTTCGGCCAGCTCACGGATCTGGGCCTCGTCATCGGGGCGGGACTTGCCCGTGGTCATGTCGGTGAGGATCTCCTGGAGCTGGTAGCTGCCCTCCCGGCAAAGGAGGCAGCGGCCACAGCTCTCCGCGGCGGTCTGGGCCAGACAGCGCCGGGTCAGGTCCACGGTGCAGTCCGACTCGGAACCCACCACCAGGGTGGCGGCGGCCAGGGGGCTGTCCAGGCCCGACTCGGGGATGAGGGCGCCTGTGGGCCCCCCGGCCAGGACGAACTTGGATGCCGTGGTTCCACACCGTTCCAGGACCTGGCGGTAGGTCGTACCTTCGGGTACTTCCAGTACCGCTTCACAGGCCACGGCGCCCTGTACCTGGACGAAGCGGGTACCCTTGCCCTGGCTGAGGAGGTGCTCCAGGTCCACCACCCGGGTGCCGGGGAGGGCGGGGCCACCGGCCATGGGGGTGCGGCCCGCCAAGTGTTCCAGGAGGGCCTGGTCCTCGCTGTCCATGAGAACCGGGCTGAGCACCCGCACCTCATAGCCCCGGGTGCTGAGGGCGGGGCAGGGGGCGGCGGTGGTGATGAGGGTGCCGGCGGGGCCGCCCTCGGCCTCCAGGGCCGCCAGGAGAGCCTCCAGGTGCAGCTCCAGCAGCTGGGCTCTGAGATTTGTCCCAGGGAGGGGATCGAGGGCCCGGACGATCAGGCGCTCAGCGGTGGGCATAGGCACTCCAGAACTTCTGTTCAGTGATCTTCAGCCGCATGTCGCACTGCAGGCAGCGGCTGGACTCGCGGTGGGCGGTTTCATCGTCGTAACCTTCGGGCCAGTCGCAGCGCGGGGCGGCTGCGAAGCCCTCCCCGGGGGCGCCCAGCACGGGATCGGGCTCGGCGATCTCGGCCAGAACCTCGTCGATCTGCCCGTCCCCGCCCAGGAAGCGGTCCATGGCACTGGCTGCGCTGCGGCCGGAGGCGATGGCGGCGATGACGGATCTGGTGCCCGTAACGGCGTCTCCAGCGGCGAAGATGCCGGAGATGGGGGTCGTGACCCCGTCCTCGGCCACTTTCACACGGCCTCGGCCCAGTTCCAGGCCGAAGCTCTCGTCCAGGTCGGGACGCTGCCCCACGGCCATGATGAGGGTGTCGGCCTCAAGGGTGAACTCCGCCTCGGGGATGCGGTCCAGGATCGCCTGGCCGCGCTCGTCAAAGGAGAATGTGCGGATGGGGGCGCAGCGCACGCCGCTGACCCGGTCCGGCCCCAGGATCTCGTCGATGTTCACGGCGGCATGGATGCGGGTGCCCTCCTCCAGGGCTTCGGCGATCTCCTCGAGGCTGGCGGTCATGGCCTCCCGGGCCTCGAGGCAGACCACATGGACCTCCTCCGCCCCCAGGCGGCGGGCCACCCCGGCGCAGTCGAAGGCCACGTTGCCCCCGCCCATGACCACCACCCGGCGGCCCACGCTCTGGGGATCGCCGAGGGCGGCCCGGCGCAGGAACTCGGCATTGACCAGGACACCCTCCAGGTCCGAGCCCGGTGTGGAGAGGCGGACGCCCTTGTGGGCGCCCACGGTGACCAAGATGGCGTCGAAACCCTCGTTCAGGAGCGCGGGGGCGGAGGCCACCTTCACCCCGGTCCGGATCTCCACGCCAGTGGCACGGATCTCCTCGA
Source organism: uncultured Holophaga sp. (assembly GCF_963677305.1). Classification (GTDB taxonomy): domain Bacteria; phylum Acidobacteriota; class Holophagae; order Holophagales; family Holophagaceae; genus Holophaga. The sequence continues at coordinate 2,479,979 of NZ_OY781925.1, read as the reverse complement.
TCTCGGCGTCCAGGACTTCTCCGGGCAGGCGGTAGGCCGGGATGCCGACCCGCATCATGCCCCCGGCCTGGGGCAGCGCCTCCAGCACTGTGACAGCGTGCCCCCGTTTGGCCAGGTAGGTGGCGGCGGTGAGGCCCGCAGGACCGGAGCCGATGACCGCCACCTTCTTCCCGGTGGGGGGGAGCTGACGGGCGTGCTGCTTCCAGCGCTCATCCCCCTGTTCGGCGGCGTAGCGCTTGAGGGCGCGGATGGAGAGGCTCTGACTGAGCTCGCTGCGGCGGCAGGCGCTCTCGCAGAGGTGGTCGCAGATGCGACCCAGGGTGGCGGGGAAGGGGACCTTCTCCCGGATGACGGCCAGGGCCTCTGAAGGCTTGCCCTCCCGCACCAGGCGGATGTAGCGGGGGATGTCGATACCCGCGGGGCAGGTGGAGCGGCAGGGCACCGTGGCGGCGCGGCGGCTCATGGCGGGGTCGAAGAGCCCCTCCTGGTCCCGGATGGAGCCCGTGGGGCAGACCTCGATGCAGGTGCCGCAGAAGCGGCAGCCCGCCTCCGCCATGGTGAGACCGTCCCGCACCCCCACCCGGGTGCGTCCGTCCTTCTGCACGAAGCTGAGGGCCCCCACCTTGCGGAGCTCTCCGCAGGCCCGGACGCAGCGCCCGCAGAGGATGCAGCGGGCCATGTCGTGCATGACCAAGGGGTTTGAGGTGTCGGCCGACACGAGGTTGGGGCGCTTGCGCAGGCGTTGGTCCGAGACCTGGAGGTACTGGACGAGGCTCTGGAGCTCGCAGGCCCCATATTTGGGGCACCCGGTGCAGTCGGAGGGGTGCCCCGACAGCATCAACTCCAGGGCGAGCCTCCGCTTTTGGCGCAGGCCCTCGGAGCGGGTGGTGACCACCAGGCCTGCTTCCACAGGGGTGGTGCAGGCGGTGCAGGTGCCTGGGCGGCCTTCGATTTCCACGACGCAGAGGCGGCAGGCCCCGGCGGGGGCCAGATCCTTGTGGGCACAGATGTGGGGGATATAGATATCAGCATCCAGAGCTGCCTGGAGGAGGGATTGGCCTTCCTCGGCCTGGACTGTCTGACCATCGATGGTGAGGGTAGGGCGCATCGGGTTTCCGGTCTGAAAGGGGAGGGGCAGAGCCCACCCGGGCTGGCGCCGAAGGCCAGCCGGTTCTGGATTCCCACCACCCGAAATTGGGCATATCAGGTAGTCGTTATCGATAAGGCTAGCGCAGAAAAAGTTGTCGAGACATGAAATGTCGCGATACCTCTCATTGGCTTCAGTGATAACCATCCTAAAGGGGCGTGCCGAGGCCTTGTGTATCGCCATTGCCGATGACAGGTATTGTGCGCGTCAATGGATTGGAAATGAACCAGGCCTGGGCCGGGCGCTGAGGGAGGCCGGGGTTTGATCCCCTGCGCCACCTGATTTAAGATTCCGCTCAACCCAAGGACAGAAGCCCATGCACTTCAACCAGCTCGACCTCAACCTGCTCGTGGCCTTGGATGTCCTTCTGGATGAGCACAACATCACCCGCGCAGGGCACCGGATCAATCTGAGCCAGTCGGCCATGAGCGGGTGTCTGGCCCGTCTGAGGGAGTTCTTCAATGACGAGCTGCTGGTGCAGGTGGGCCGCAAGATGGTGCCCACTCCCCTGGGGGAGAGCCTGGCCCAGCCCGTGCGGGATTGCCTGGTCCACATCCAGTCCGCCATCGCGACCAAGCCGACCTTCGATCCGGCCACCTCGCAGCGCCACTTCAAGATCATGCTCTCGGATTACATGTCCATCGTCTTCATGCCCGAGGTCATGCGCAGGATGGCTGAGGTGGCCCCCCAGATCACGGTGGAGATCGTTTCCAGCGCCGACTACCCTCTGGAGGCGCTCGAAAAGGGGGAGATCGACTTCCGCATTCTGCCAGAGAGCTTCCAGGCCTCTTCCCACTGCAGTGAGTTCCTGCTTGAGGATCCCTACACCTGCATGGTCTGGACGGGGAACCCTGAGGTCCGGGGGGAGCTCAGCCCCGAGCAGTTCCTGGACATGCGCCACGTGCTGCTCCGCTTCGGCCGGGAACGGGCCCCCTCCCGGGACGAGATCTATCTCAGTCGCCTGGGCTATCACCGCCGGGTGGACATGATCGCCACCTGGTTCGGGGTGCTGCCTCACTTCATCGTGGGCACCTCCCGGATCACCACCCTCCCGCTCCGGTTGGGGAAGGTGTTCGCCGAGCAGTACCCGGTCCGGCTCCTGGCCCCCCCCATCGCCATCGAGCCCATGGTCCAGACCATCTGCTGGCACAAATACTACGATTACGACCCAGGCAAGCTCTGGATGCGCCGACTGATGAAGGAGGTGGCCGAGGGTTTGGGTCCGGCCTCGCCGCGGGCGATGTGAGGCCGGACCGCCCCCTTCAGGAGTGGCGGGTGAAGATGTTGAAGTTCTCCACAATGAAGAGATAGGCCAGAACCACCGCGGCCAGGAGCCCGAGGGTGATGCCCCACTCGCTGAAGGAGGGCAGGTACCAGCCGCCGATGGCCCGGTGCATTCCGGTGAAGACCACGTTGACGCGGCTGAGGATGAGTCCGGCGATGGCCGGAAGGGCGAAGGCCAGAAGCCCGGTCCGCTGCCTACCCCAAGGGGAGAGGGCGACGAGCGCGGGGAGGAGGGTGCAGAGCAGCGTCTCGACCAGGAAGAGGGCGGACTCGGGAGCAGGGGTGGCCAGGTGGTGCAGCTCACCTCGCTGGGTCAGGTCCAGGAACTTGAGGAGGGTGTAGAGGATCATGATGCAGGCCGAGATCCTGGCCAGCCGGGTGAGGACTCGGGTTTCAACCGCCCGGCCGAAGAAGTGCTCCGACCAGAGGGACTCCAGGATCACCATGGCCGGCCCGACGTAGAAGGAGGTGATGAGGAAGAACCAGGGCAGGTTGGTCGACCACCAGAGGGGGTGGAGGCGCCCCTTCATGAGGAGGTAGATGGCCCCCAGGGAGGCCTGGTGCCCGAAGGGCAGGATCGCCCCGACGAGAAAGGCGGAGGGCAGGAGGCGCTGCACATGGCGGTTGGCCGAGTGGAAGATCCGCTCCGTGGCCACCTCGCTGAACTCGATCACCTGGATGGCCATGTAAATGGTGATGGCCACGAAGACTTCGAAGAGAGGAGAGGCGTGTCCCCAGGAGAAGAGGGGGATGTAGGCGTTGTCCCAGCGCCCGACTTCGAGGAAGAGGGTGAGGAGGACAAAGACATAGCCGAGGAGGGAGATGAGCATCCCCCGCCGGGAGAGCGCGTGGAAGTCGTCGATGTGCAGGATGTGGGCCATCATGCACATGCTGTACCCCGCCCCGGCGAGGGCCACCGCCGTCAGGTCCGCCCCGATCCAGAGGCCCCAGGGCCAGCGGTCATTCAGGTTGGTGGAGGCCCCCAGGCCAGCCAGCAGCCGGAAGGCCGCCAGGAACACGAAGAGGGTGGCCAGGGTGAGGAGGAGGCCCCTGAAGGGGGTCATACGCAGACGCCACCCCCTCCAGGTCGCGTCGAAGTGCAGGATTCCGCCCTCAGTCATGCTTCTCCTCTCTCTCCGACACCTTCCGCTTACGGTCCAGGAAGCGGCTCAGGCCCATGAACAGGGCGGCGCTGCCCAGCAGCAGGGCTGGTGTGCGCCGGATATAGTGCTCAGTGATCTCCGGCAGGGGCTCCTGGACCACATCCGTCCTGAAGCCGAGTCCTCTGAAGGGGATATCGGAGAGGTAGAGCCAGCTGGTGCCTCCAGCCTCCTTTTCGCCGTAGATGTGTTTGACATAATTGCCTGTCCTGAGCCGTTCCCGGGCCTCCATGAGCAGCGTCTCCCGCTGTCCGAAGCGGAGGGCCCCCGTGGGGCAGGTCTCGGTGCAGGCCGGCGACCTGCCTGCGGCCAGCCGCGTCGAGCACATCTGGCACTTCGAGACTGAAGGGATGACCTTCTCCCACTCATAGGTGGGGACCTCGAAGGGGCAGGCCACCATGCAGTAGCGGCAGCCGGCGCAGAGGTCCGGGCGATAGATCACCGGCCCCTCCTCGGTCTTGCGCATGGCCTTGGCGAAGCAGGAGGCCACGCAGGCGGGCTCCACACAGTGCATGCACTGCCGCTTCACAAAGCGCCATGCGGGCTCTCCCTCCTTGAGGACCCGCCTCTGGGCCAGGGTGGTCCAGTTGGAGTCGTTGGCGACAGGGTGGGGGCCAGTGGCTGGCGCCGCCTTTTCGAAGGGCCTTCCATTCCAGAGCTTGCAGGCGACCGTGCAGCTGCCGCAGCCGATGCATCGGGTGAGGTCGACCAGAACCGCGTTCCCCCGATTCATGCACCCTCCGTGTCAGAGGTGCCGGCCTTCATCACTTCGGCAAGGGCCCGGCTGTCCACGCGCAGGTGCGAGGCACGGGAGGTGTAGTGGGTGTGCAGAAGGCCATGGGCCAGGGGGCTCAGGGGATGCTCCAGAAAATCCCGATAGAGTTCCCGCACCTCCCGGTTCTCGTGGCTCTCCCGCAGGGGGCTTGCCGCATCGCCTGCCTGGAGGCTCCGGATGCGCCGGATCCGGACATCATCGGCGGGGGGCACGGAGCTGCGGGGCATGCCTCCGCCGCCGATACAGCCTCCCGGGCAGCTCATCACTTCGATGAAGTCATAGCGATGGCCGCTGCTCCCGACCCTCGCGAGGAGGGCCCGGGCGTTCCGGAGGCCATGGGCCACCGCCACCCGCAGGGTCCCGTGGCCGGGGATGTCCAGGCTGGCCTCCTTCACACCCTCCAGGCCCCTGACCGCTTCGAGCCGGAAGGCTGCACCAGGGGCTTTCCGCCCTGTCAGGGCATGGTAGACGGTGCGCACGGCAGCCTCCATCACGCCGCCTGTGCTCCCGAAGAGGAGCCCGGCCCCGGAGCCTTGGCCGAGGAGCGAGTCGTAGGGCTCCTCGGGCAGGGCGGGGAGATTGAGGCCCGCCTCCTTCATCAGCCAGGCCAGCTCCCGGACGCTGAGCACGGCGTCCACATCCCTCATGGAAGGCATCCTCCAGTATTCACCCGAGGAACCGAACTCGGCCCGGGCAGCCTCGAACTTCTTGGCGGTGCAGGGCATGATGGCGACGCTGAAGATGGACCCGGGATCCAGGCCCTCCTTCTTGGCGAGGTAGGTCTTGGCCACAGCCCCGAACATCTGCTGGGGCGATTTCGCCGTGGAAAGGTTGGGGAGCAGTTCGGGGTGATAGTACTCGACGAACTTGACCCACCCGGGGCAGCAGGAGGTGAACTGGGGCAGTGCCCCCTCCGGAGAGCCCTGCAGGCGGCGGATCAGCTCGGAGCCCTCCTCCATGATCGTCAGGTCGGCTGCGAAGTCGGTGTCGAAGATCCTTTTGAATCCGAGGCGGCGGAGGGCAGCGACCTGCCTCCCCTCCGCCCAGGTGCCCGCCTCCAGGCCGAATTCTTCGCCGATGCCCACCCGGGTCGAGGGGGCGGTCTGGACGATGACGGTCCTGGAGGGGTCCTGCAGGGCCTTCTTGACGCGCTCGAGATCGTCCCTTTCGGTGATGGCTCCGCTGGGGCACCAGAGTGTGCACTGGCCGCAGTGGACACAGATGAAGTCATCGCGGACCGGAAGCTCATAGGATCCATGGATGGTCTGAACCTTTCTGCAGACCTCGATGCACTGGCCGCAGAGGATGCACTTCCGGTCGTCCCGGACGATGGAAGGGTTCGTGGGGTCGATGGGCACCCTGCCGCGGACCTGGGGCGGCCAGTTTCCCGGGGCGTCGTACTGGCGGGAGACCCATCCCTTGCCGCCGGGTTCCCGATCCCGCACGAGGCATCCGCTGAGCGGCAGGAGGGCAGAGCCGCCGACGAGGGCTTTCATGAGGCTTCTGCGGCTGAGGGTGGTGTCTGGGAGAGGTTGTTCCTTCTGGATCATGTCCTTGCTTTCTGTCGGGCGGAGACCGGGTACAGGCTGGAGCCGCGCTGATGGACAGCGCTTCTCCCAGCTCCCGGGGTGATGGGAGGTCAGTCAAGGCTTGGCTACCCTGATGAGCCAAAGCCGTGCCATCCTCCCTCTCCCGATGAGTCAAGGGTTTCGCGAAAAAAATATCAATTCAAATGCCATATCCGGCAAAATCAATCGCGGCATGTGGCGGTTGGTGCCCAATTGCGGCATCCGGCAATGGGTGTCCTTGGGGTTCAGTCTCCTGCCGCTTCCATCTTCTGGGGCTGACTGGGCGAGAGGGTGCCGCAGGCCCCGCACTTGATGAAGAACTCCCCGCGGCGGGTGCTGGGGATGACCCGGGCCTCCTGTCCGCAGGCCGGGCAGGGTTGGGTCGGCGGTGGCGCCGTGGCGGCGGGCTGGCGCTCTTCCTGCCACCGGTCGCAGAGGGCGCAGATCTTCGAGCCGTTGCGGGTGGCCCGTACAGGGCCCTGGCAGAAGCGGCAGGTTTCCAGGGGTTTCCCTTCGAGGTCGGTGTCGTAGGAGACCCTGCATTCGGGGTCCTTCTGGGCGGCGCACTTGACGTAGTGGCGCCCCTCCCAGTCGCGCTGGTGGAGGTTGGAACCGCAGCGGGGACAGGTGCCCACCACCGGCCCGAAGATGCGCCTGGAGCTGGCGGGGGCCTTGGCCTTGATCTGGGTCACCAGCTCCGCGACGAAGCCCCGGATGCGCTCCATGAAGGCCCCCCGCTGGGCCTCACCACGCCGGATCCGCTCCATCTCGGCCTCCCACTCGCCTGTGAGCTGGGGGCTGGTGAGGGTCTCCGCCTGGAGTCCCTGGATGAGCTCGATGCCTTTGGCGGTGGGCTGCAGGATGTTGCGCCTGCGTTCGACGTAGGCCCGCTTGAGGAGGGTTTCGATGATGTTGGCCCGGGTGGCGGGGGTGCCCAGGCCGCAGTCCTTCATGGCGCCCTTGAGCTCGTCATCCTCCAGCTCGCGTCCGGCGCCCTGCATGGCACCCAGGAGGTCTGCTTCGCTCATGCGCTTGGGGGGCGAAGTCTTGCCAGCCTTGGGGTAAAGCTCCTTCGTCTCCACCGTCTGGCCCTTCTTCACAGCCGGGAGGGAGCCGGAGTCCTCGTCCTCCTCGGGTTCTTCGCCTTCGCCGTCCTTGGCCTTGGCTTCTTTCTTGGGACGGCTGTGGGGGGGGTCCACCTCGGACCAGCCCAGCTCTTTCACGACGGTGCCCGTGGTCTTGAAGGTCTGGTCCTCCACCTGGGTGATGAGGGTGGTCTTGGCCTCGATGCGCTCAGGGAAATAGGCCGCAAGGAAGCGCCGGGCGATGAGTTCGTAGATCTTCAGCTTGTCGCCACTGAGGCTGCGGGCCGGGTTCTCGGTGGGCACCAGGGCGGAATGATCCTCCACCTCCTTGTCGTTGACGAAGCGCTTGTCCAGCTTGACGGGCCAGCGCTCCCGCAGGCGGGCCACGAACGGCTTGAGGGGCTCCAGCTGGCCGGCGCCGATGGACTTGATCCAACCCGGGGCCTTCTGGGCGTCGGCTTCGGTGAGGTAGCGGGAGTTGGTGCGGGGGTAGCTGATGAGCTTGGACTCGTAGAGCTCCTGGGCCACTTCCAGGGTGTGCTCGGCGGTGAATCCGAAGCGTTTGTTGGCCTCCTTCTGGAGGGTGGTGAGGTCATAGAGCAGCTCGGGGCGCTTCTTTTCGGTTTTTGAGGCGGCGCTGACCACCTTGCCGGGCTTGCGCGCCAGGCGCTCCGCCAGGGCCCTGGCCTCCTCCTCCTTCTCGAAGCGGTCCTGGTCCCGCCCGTCAACCTTCTGGAACCACTTGCCCTTGTACGTGCCCTCAGGGGCAGCGAAGACTCCCCAGAGGGTCCAGAAGTCCTTGGGGGTGAAGTGGGTGATCTCAAGTTCCCGGTTCACCAAGAGAGCAAGGGTGGGAGTCTGGACGCGCCCCACCGAGTAGACTCCCTCTCCGCCTGACCGGCGCATCACCAGGGTCTGAGTGCGGGTGCAGTTGATGCCCACGAGCCAGTCGGCCTCCTGGCGGCAGCGGGCGGCATCCCGCAGCCCTGTGTAGGCTTCGCCGGGCTTCATGGCGGCGTAGGCCTCCCGGATGGCGTCATCGGTGAGGCTGGAGGTCCAGAATCGCAGTACCGGCTTTGAACACTCCGCCAGCCGGTAGACGAGGTCGAAGATCAGTTCGCCCTCGCGCCCGGCGTCCGTGGCGTTCACCACCTCGGTCACGTCATCGCGCTTCAGGAGCCGGGCCACCACTTCATACTGGTCCCGGGAGCTCTCGATGGGGGCGTAGCGGAAGGGCTCGGGAAAGAAGGGGACGGTCTCCAGCCTCCAGGCCTTGAGCCCGGGGTCGTAGCCCTCCGGGGCCAGGGCCTCCACCAGGTGGCCCACACACCAGGTGATGAGGGTGTCCTTTCCCTGGATGAAGCTCCTGCCGCTGCCCTGGATCCCCAGGGCGGCCGCGATGGCGCGGCCCATACTTGGTTTTTCGCTGATGATGAGGCGCAATTCCCGACCGTCGTCTGTTGGAATGATCGATTATGCCCGAGGGCGCCGTTTCCGGCGACCTGCCGGGGGCCGGTGGCGCAAAGGCTCATGGGGCGTAAGATGGGGGCATCCGATCCCACCCCAGCTCTGTCCTGTGGAGACTCCCATGCCCGGCAAGCCTTCGATCCTGATCGTGGACCCCTCTCCCGAAGGGGCCGGACTCTTCCGGGGCCTTCTGGGGGGCCCTTACGAGCTCCTTGAAGCACAGGATTTCGCCAGTGGCCTCGAGACGGTCCGACGAGCGGCCCCCGACCTGGTGGTCCTGGATGCGGGTCTATCGGGGATGGATGTCCTCGAAGCCGGGCGGATGCTCCGGCGGGAGTGTGCGGGCAGGGAAACGCCTCTGCTTCTCTGCGGCACCCGGGAGGCGGAGGAGGATGAAGCCCGTGCCCTGGAGGCCGGCTTCACCGACTTCCTGCCCAGGCCTCTGCGCCCCTCGGTGATCCGGGCCAGGATCCGCCAGCACTTGGAGATCGGCCAGTACCGGGCCATCGTCAACCAGGTCTCCTGGATCGATCCGGTGACCGGCATGCCCAACGAGGCCCATATGGAGGAGCAGCTCCTGGTGGAATGGCGACGGGCCGCCCGCAACCGCACCTCCCTGGCTCTCCTGCTGGTGACGCTGGATCACTTCGAGGCCTATCAGCAGAGCCACGGGCGGCATGCCGCCGAGGAGTGCCAGCGCCGTCTGGCTGCCGTGTTTGTGAAGGGCATCCAGCGGGCCGGGGATCTCATGGGGCGCTACGGGGGCACCGGCTTCATCAGCATCCTTCCCGAGACGGACAACATCGGGGCGGTTTCGGTGAGTGAGCGATTCCGGGCCGAGGTCTACACGGCTGCCATTCCCAACCCCCACTCCCGGATCGGCATTCTGACCGCCAGCCTGGGGGTGGCCTCCCTGGTGCCCACCCGGGGGGACATGCTCACTGACCTCAAGATCGCCACGGAGGAGGCCCTTAACCGGGCCATCCTCCGTGGCGGCAATCAGGTCGTCTTCTCCTAGCTACTTCAGCTCTTCCATGATCGCCTTGAGCACCTCGGGCCCCGGTTTGAGGGTGCTCTGGGGCAGGGCGGTGATGGGGGTTGCAGCCTGGTTCAGGTAGTCGTGGAGCGTCGGCTGCCCCTGCTCTAGGAAGAGGAGGCCGGTGAGGAGCTCGCCCTTGGCGCGGGAGGCGTGGATGTTACTCCAGGCGGCGGTGCGGTCCGTGGGGTCGTAGTCCTCCCGGATGCTCCGGAGAGTCAGCAGACTCCCGTCCGGGAAGGTCACTTCGCGGGCTTCTCCCGGGGCCAGTTCGGCCTCGGCGGTGTGGAAGGGGGCGATATAGCCCAGCTCGTGGAGCGGAACTTCCCGGTTCTTGGCGCTCTGGTAGGAGCGGGTACTGCCCTCGTGGTTGTTCCAGGTGACGCAGGGGCTGATGACATCAAGGACGGCTGTTCCCTTGTGGGCGAGGGCCGCCTTGAGCAGGGTGTTGAGCTGTCTGGGGCTGCCACTGAAGGCCCGGGCCACGAAGCCGCAGCCCATCTCAAGGGCCAGGGTGCAGGGGTCCACTGGGGGCAGGTGGTTGATCTGGCCATGCTTCAGGATTGAACCCTTGTCGGCGGTGGCTGAGAACTGTCCCTTGGTGAGGGCATAGACGCCATTGTCCTCCACGATGTAGACCACAGGTACATTGCGCCTGACCATGTGGGAGAAGTGATTCAGTCCGATGGACATGGAGTCGCCATCCCCGCTGATGAGGATGTTCTTCAGGGAGCGATTGGCCAGGGCGGCGCCAGTGCAGACCGGGGCTGCCCGTCCGTGGACCGAGTTGAATCCCCAGGAGCCCTTCAGGAAGTAGGCCGGCGTCTTGCTGGAGCAGCCGATACCGGAGATCTTGGCGACCTGGTGCATCTCCAGGCCCAGGTCGAAGGCGGCCTGGATGATCTGGAGGGTGATGCCTTCATGGCCGCAGCCCACACAGAGCGTGGACTTGGCCCCGCCGTAGTCCTGGCGGCTGAGACCCAGACGGTTGGTGGATTCGGGGGCAGCACTCATCACAGCACCTGGGGGAGGATCTGGTTGACGATGGACTCGGCGGTGATGGGCGTCGAGTCGTAGTGGAGCACATTCCGGAGGCGGCAGGCCTCCCGGGGGAAGGCGTCCCGCAGCAGGGTGGCCATCTGGCCATCGCGGTTCTGCTCAACGACAAAAGTGTGTTCCATGGCGTGCAGGAAGTCTCCCACCTGGTCGGAGAAGGGCATGGCCCTGACCCGGAGGTAGTCCAGGGTGATGCCATGGGTCTCGCGCAGGATGTCGAGGGCTTCCTGGACCGCCGAGTCGCTGGAACCATAGGCGACGATCCCCCGCTTGGCTCCCTGGCTATGGATCACCGGCCCGGGGAGCACCCGGGCCGCCCCGAGGACCTTGCGCTTCAGGCGGTCCAGGATCTGGACGAACTCCTCCGGCTTTTCGGTGTAACCTGCACGTTCGTTGTGTCCGGAGCCTCGGGTGAAATAGGCCCCCTTGCCCCCGGGGGTGCCGGGGAGGGTCCGCCAGGGGATGCCATCGCCATCCGGGTCGCGGTAGCGGCCCCAGTCCTGGACAGCCTTGAGACCTTCCTCGTCCAGGACCTTGCCGCGGTCCAGGGGGCCTTCTGGATAGCTGAAGGGCTTGGTGATCCAGCTCTGCATCCCCAGGTCGAGGTCACTCACCAGGAAGACGGGGGTCTGGAAGCGCTCCGCAAGATCAAAGGCGTCATAGGAGAAGCGGAAGCACTCCTCCATGGTGGCGGGGTACAGGTTGATGTGGAGGGTGTCGCCATGGCTGGCCTTGGCGCAGATCTCGATGTCCGACTGGCTGCTCCGGGTCGGCAGGCCTGTGGAGGGTCCCACCCGCTGGACGTCGAAGAAGACACCGGGGATCTCGGCATAGTAGGCCAGGCCGATGAACTCGCTCATCAGGGAGATGCCGGGCCCCGAGGTGGCCGTCATGGCCCGGGCCCCTGCCCAGCCAGCGCCGACGACGACACCGGCGCTGGCCAGCTCGTCCTCGACCTGGAGGATGGCGACGGTGGACTGGCCTGTTTCAGGATCGACCCGGTGGGTCTCAGCGTATTCGGCGAGGGTATCCACAATGCTGGTACTGGGGGTGATGGGATACCAGCCCACCACGGATACGCCGGCGAAGAGGGCGCCCAGGGCACAGGCCGTATTGCCATCCATCATGAGGAGATCGGGATCGGTGGCCATGCGCTCCACCCGGAGCCGGTCCTGGTCCGGAAGATTGGCCTGGGCCCACTGGTAGCCGGCCTCCAGGGCGGTCCGGTTCATGGCCTCTGCCTTCCCCTTGAGGTGGCGGGCAAGGGCACGGAAGGTCTCCTCAAGCTCAATGCCCAGGATCCTGGCCAGGACGCCGACATAGACCATGTTCTTGACCAGCCTCTGGAACTTCATCTCCGGGCAGCTGGCCTTGACCAGCTCCTGGAAGGGGACTGGATAGAGCGTCACATCCTCCCGCCTGAGTCCCAGCAGCTGGTCGAAGACGCAGGTCGCGCCGGGGGGGAGCTTGGCCAGATCCGCCGCTGCCGTCTCGGGGTTGAGACAGACCATGAGGTCGATGCCGGGCTTCCGGGCCGAATAGCCCCGGGCACTGAGCCGGATCTGGAACCAGGTGGGCATGCCTGAGATGTTCGAAGGGAAATAGTTCTTGCCGATCACGGGGACACCCATCTGGAAGATGGCCCGCATCAGGACGTTGTTGGCCGTCTGGCTTCCGGAGCCGTTGACGGTCGCCACCTCGATGGCGAAGTCATTGATGGACGTCATCTCGAGCCTCCTCGCGGTTCCGATGTCTGGTCATGCGTATCTCCTGCAACTCGGGTAACCCTGGTTGGAAATTCGTTCTGGGTGGACTGTTTTTTCGCCAAAGTGAGTCTCTTATGCGGTGGATCTGGCGAAAAAAAACGAAAAAAAGGTTTGACCATGAACCGTCCTTTGCCTAGATTTGGATGCATGAAATCCACGAATCTGACAAAGCGGCAGCTCTCGGTGATCCAGTTCATCCGTACCTTTCTGGAAGAGGAGGGCCGGAGTCCGACCCTCAAGGAGATCGCCGATGGTGTCGGGTCCAGCGCTGTCAGCACCATTCACAAACATGTGCAGCATCTTATCGAAAAAGGATTCCTGGACCGCAGCCACGGCAAGGGGAACAACATCGTACTCGCATCCATGGCCCAGGAACCGAGACCTGAGCCTCCGCCGCCCATCCAGGATCGTCCCAGTGGGCGCCTGATTCCCTTCTGTGGAGATGTGGCTGCCGGTGCCCCGATCATCCCGGAGACCCGGGCGATCCCCCTGGAGGTGCCCAACAGCATCCACCGTGAGCGTGAAGGGCTCTTCGTCCTGAGGGTACGGGGGGAGTCCATGGTGGATGACGCCATTCTGGATGGGGATCTGGCGGTACTCCAGAAGCGGGGCGAATACCGGAACGGGGACCGCGTGGTCGCCCTCATCGACGGGGAGGAGGCCACCCTGAAGGAATATCGGCGGGACATCCAGGGGGTCTGGCTCATTCCCCACAATCCGGATCTCAGCCCCCGGTGCTACTCCCCTGACCGCGTCGCCATTCAGGGGGTCCTGGTTGGGGTCATGCGGAGCTGTTGATAGCCTTCCGCTTTCCCCTATTGGCCCGCTCCGCTGTACCATGTAGACTGGCCGGAGCTAAAGAGGTTCATCAGTATGGTTTTCTTCAACCACGCCACCCGGCAGATGACGGCCAAGATCGTCTACTACGGGCCGGGTCTGTGCGGGAAGACGACCAATCTCAACACGATCTATGGCAAGACTTCGCAGAAGTCCCGGGGCGAGATGGTCTCGCTCAACACCGAGACGGACCGGACCCTCTTCTTCGATCTCCTGCCCCTTGATGTCGGCACCATTGGCGGCTTCAAGACCAAGCTCCAGCTCTACACCGTCCCCGGTCAGGTCTTCTACAACGCCACCCGCAAGCTGGTGCTCAAGGGGGTGGACGGCATCGTCTTCGTGGCCGACAGCCAGCTTCCCATGCAGGAGGCCAACCGGGAGAGCCTGCAGAACCTGCGGGAGAACCTGCTGGAACTGGGGATCGATCTTGCTGAGGTGCCCCTGGTTTTCCAGTGGAACAAGCGGGACCTCAAGGCCATCACGGCCGTGGAGACCCTCGAGGCCGAGCTCAACCCGGGCGGCGCACCCAGCTTCGAGGCCATCGCCTCCGAGGAGAGCGGTGTCTTCGAGACGTTGCGCGGCATTACCCGCATGGCCCTCGCTGGCATCAAGGCCAAGCACATGGGTGATGGGGCCGAGAACCGGTCGGCGGGTTCGGCTTCCAGGCTCCCGGGACTGCCCGCCATCCCCAAGGTCAACGGGCATGCATCCTCCCAGGCCCCCTTTCTGAAGTCTCCTGCTCCGAGGGTGGCTGTTCCGCATGTGGCCATCCCGCGTATCAAGGCGCCTGCTGTCGCGCCCACAGCGGTGCCCAGGCCCCATCTGCCATCCTTGCGCGCCCTGGCTGCCCCCACGGCCACACTGGAGGGGCTTCAGGTTGCTCTGGAGGGCCAAGTGGAGCCTGCGGAGATGGAGATCCGCGTGCAGGTTGTCCAGGATGGCCGGGTGGTGGGCGAGGCAGAGATGCGCCGCTTGGCACCGGCCCCCGGGGAGACCTTGCGAATTCCCCTCGAAGTCCGGCGGGGCTGAGTTGCCACGGCTCGCCCTGTGTCTCGTCTGTCCCCTGCTGTCCGCAGGACCGGTACCCGGATGGTGGTCCTCCCTCAAGGCCTCCCCCAAGCTTGAGAGCCCCTTCGTGCAGTCCTCGGAGAGTGCGGTCTTCGGCAAGCTGAAGCGCACCGGACATCTGGTCATCATGCCCGGGGGACGGGTCCGCGTCTCCTATGACAAGGGGCTTCTCGTGGTCAGCGACGGTCGCCTGCTGATCCAGTACGACGCTGCCACCCGGACGGCCCAGAGGGCCTCCCTTGCGGCCTGTCAGCGGGAGATGCCCCTCCTGGGAGTGCTGGTGGCCCCGGCCACCCTCGAGCGGACCTACCGGGTGCTTGTCCTTCCAGATGGTCGGGTGGAGCTGGTCCCGAAGGTTGGCGGTACACCGGATGTGATTCTGGAGGGAAAGGGGGCCTTCCTATGGCGAGTCAGCTGGACCGATGGCACCGGGGCAGCCCAGACCCTGGAACTCACCCATCCGCGGATGCCCTCCTCCGCCTCCCCGGCCCTCTTCCGCTTCCAGGCCCCGGCTGGCACCCGCTGGGCGGGGAAACCCTGAGCCCACCCAACACGCAGACCCAGTTCCCGCGGAGCGCCCTGCCAGCACGGTGATTATCGGGTGAACCCGCACCGCGAGACGCTACAATGGTCCTGGCCCTATAGCTCAGCGGTCAGAGCTGGCGGCTCATAACCGCTTGGTCCTCGGTTCGAACCCGAGTGGGGCCACCATGAAAAACCCAGGCCTCAAGGCCTGGGCTTTTGCTTCGGAATCCCCTGAAAATGCTCGCGGCTCCGGTATCCGGTGTCATACAGGGCGTCCGGATGCCCCCTGGTCAGCGCCGTTCCCTCTCAGACCGTGAAGGAGGCCACTTTCAACTGCAGGTCCTCGGCCAGCCTGTGGAGTTCCGAGGAGGTGCGGGCGACTTCGGTGGTGGTGGCGGACATCTGAGTGATGGCCGAGGCGATGGCGGTGGACTCCTGGGAGGTCATCTCCACTTGGCGGGCCACCTCGGTGCCGGTGGCTGCCTGCTCCCGGGTTGCGTGGGTCGTCTGTTGCATGAGCCCGGCAAAGCCTTCCAATCGGGAGCGGATCTGCTTCAGGGTCTGGGTGGTGAGGGTCACGGTGCTACCTCCCTCCCGGATCGCCAAGTTGGCCTCCTCGATCAGCTTGCCCACCTCCTTGGCGGAGATGGCGCTTCGCTCGGCCAGCTTCCGGACTTCTTCGGCCACCACGGCAAAGCCCTTGCCGTGCTCGCCTGCCTTGGCGGCCTCGATGGCGGCATTGAGGGAGAGCAGGTTGGTCTGTTGGGCGATCTCCTGGATGACCGTCACGGCCTTGGCGATCTTCTCGGCAGTCTCGGTGATGCCAGCCATGGCCTTCTGGGTGGCCGATCCTGCCTCATCGCCCTTGAGAGTGGCCTGCTGGGCCTCCTCCAGCTGTTCCAGCGCGGTCTGGGCCCCTCGGCTGACCTCCTCAATGGAGCTGGACAGCTCCCCGACCGCCGCGACCATCTGATCAGAGCCGGTCCGCTGATTCTCGGCGCTCCGGGCGATCTCGGATGATGTCGCCGCCATTTCCTCCGAAGAGGCCGAGAGTTCGGTTGCTCCACTGGCGAGGCTCTCGACGCCGCGTCTGATGCCCGTCATCAGGTCCCGCAGCTGTCTCGTCATGGCGTTGAGGGTCTGAGCCATCTCGCCGATCTCGTCCCGGGACTCCACTGGGCACTCCTGGGTGAGCCGCCCGGCAGCCACCTCTTCCAGGCCGTGCTGCACCTGCAGAAGGGCTGCGTGGATGATGGCGATCATGAGGTAGCCCAGGAGCAGGGCGCAGATCACCGCGAGACCCACGAGGACCCAGCTGAGGAGGGCGGCCATGCGGAGCTTGTGGGTGGCCTCCGACAGGGCTGCACCTGCGCTGCTGGTGTTGAAGTCCATCAGTGCCTGGCCTGACTGGGTGAGCTTGTCTGTCAGGGGGTTCAGGGTGAGCCGGAGCACCTCGCCCGCCTCGTGGGCCATTTCCCTCCGGATCAGGGGCAAGAACTGTTCGTCCCGGATTCGGCGGAACTCCCTGACGGTGTCCCCCATGACCTGGGCTCTTGACCGCTCCTCGGGCAGGGTGATGTGGGCCGTGTAGGCGGCCCAACTCCGGTCAAGGGCGGCATCGGTGGCCTCGATGTCCTTCTGGATGAAGCCACGGAACTGGGGAGGTGCAGCCAACAGGCCGGAGATGTTGAACTTGGCCACCTCGGAAAGCCTTCTGGCCTCGCCCAGATCGGCGATGGGACGGAGGTTGTGGGCGTACATCTGCTGCAGGGCCGAGGCGCCCCGTTCCGTGGAGAGGCTGATCAAGGCGCCGGTGCCCAGCAGGCCGACCGTGAGGATTCCGATGACCAGAGCCATCTTCTGCCGGATGGGCAGGTGGGTGAACCAGTTGATGCGCATGGGGCCCCCAGGGGAAAAGATGTCGTGACATCTATTTTGCCGCAGAAATGGATATATAACACGATTCTGGGGCCCCCAGGGGGGAGTGGGGGTCTCCTCCGCTCCGCTGCCCAGCCGCCACAAATCGGCCGGTTCCCACCCGCAGGCCTAGGTATTCCATCGGCATCCGCGCCCCCATGCTTTTGGAATGGGGTGAGGTTCAGGAGAAGGGGAAGAGTTCGGCCAGGTCCCCTGAGTAATAGAACTCGTAGGCGAAGGATCCGAAGGTGTAGGTTCTGCCCGCCAGGGTGATGGTGGTGCCGCCCACCTGGGGATCAGCCTTGGGGGTCGAGTGCCCGAAGCCGATGTTGAAAAGGGTGGCCAAGATCTCGGGGCGCCGGGACAGGTCGTAGCCTGCCGCCTTCCACTGCTGCTCGACCTGTCGTATGAAGAGAGCGGTGTAGAGATAGGATTGGTAGTGGGTGGGCTCGGTGAGGCGGCGGTAGCGGCAGTCTTCAGCAGACGAGGTCGCCAGGTCCTGGGGGCTGTAGTCCAGCAGGTGCTCCATCTCAGGCCCCAGGTAGCAGGTGGAGCCGGGATCCTTCAAGTTTTGTTCGATGACCCGTCCCGTTTCGCTCTTGATGCCGCAGACCCCCAGGCTGAACTTGGTCTCGTTGCCCAGCATCTTGAGGGGGGCGAAGCAGCGCTTGAAGGATTCCCGTTCGGAGTGGAAGAGCCGCATCTGCTCACTGACCATCATGGTCACCACCAGGCGGGGTTCGACTCCGGCGGCCCGGGCGGCTGCTTCGACGACAGGGCGGTCCTTGGCCACCGCCGCCCGGAAGACGGTCCAGTCCTCGGTGCCCATCCAGGGGAAGGCGTTGCCGGCCCGGTCGGGGCGGGGAGCGGCGAGTCCTGCGGCCTGGGCCATGGCGAGTCGCGCCTGGTAATCCCGGTCTTCGCGCAAGTAAAGGTCCAGGGCTTCGAGCATCCTGCCCGCCAGGACAGGATCCTGGCTCTGTCCGTAGGCGGCGAGGACCAGCCTGGCATTCTCGGGGTGGAATTCCTGGAGGATGGCCAGACGGCGCATCACCTGGCCAGCCGTAGCGTTCTCAGCCCGCCAGGATGGCAGGGTCGCCTCCCGCGAGCGCCGGTGCTCCATCTCCCGGAAATAGCGGTCGTTGACGTCCACCCGCCCCCGGGTGTTGGTGAGACCCAGGCGGATGGCCACAAAGCCAGTCGTAAGGGCGAAGCCGATGAGGGCGAAGCCCGCCACCACGATGAGTCCGGTCGCCCGGATCCACATGCCCCAGCGGATCCCCCGCCTAACCGGCAGCACCGCTGTCCCCACGCCCCAAGAACCGTTTCCACTTGACTGCATGCTGCCCGCTGCCTTCTGAACGTCTCAGTTTGACAGCTCCGCCCGGCTCAGATCGCCTCTCTTTCGAGGTGGGCGCTGAGCTCGTCCCTGTGGGTCTCAAGGAGTGTCACCGCCCGGGGCATTGCCCGGGCCAGGATCCGCAGACTGAGGCCCAAGATCACGAACAGGGTGAGCGTCAGCACAAGCGGACCCGCGAGGGCGGCGAGGCTGCCGACCAGCACCAGGAGGAGCCAGGGCTGCAGGAGGTGGCCGAGGCGGGCCAAGTGGGCATCATCAAAGGCGCCGGCATTGAGGGCCGTAGGGTCGAGGCGTCTTGGGTGGAGGATGCTGAGCTTCAGCCCAGCCGCCAACTGGCAGCTGGCCAGGGACAGGCAGAAAAGCAGGGTGGCGGGCAGGAACCTGGCGGGCATGGGCGTTGCCAGCGCCATGACCCCCACCAGGAGGAGGATGACCACCCCCTGGTAGGCAGCGGTTCCCACCAGTTTGCCCAGGAGCAGATCCCGATCCGTGATGGGCCAGGTCCAGAATGATCGGACCGCGCCGCGATCCAGTCCGAAAAAGGAGCAGCAGAGAGTGCCCAGGGGGAGCATGACCCAACCGGCCACTCCGATCAGGACCCGGACCCCGGGCACCTGATGAAAGATCATGAGATCCACCTGGATCAAGGGGGCCAGCAGAGGGGTGAAGAGGTAGAAGCTGCCCTGGCGGCTGCTCCAGAGGCGATTCCAGTGGTCATGGGCTATGGTCACCCAGGGGCGGCCAGAGGCCCAGACCCCAAGAGGGGATGTGGACCGGTGTGGCCCCCTACCCACCCCTTCCTGGCGGAGGGCGAAGAAGCAGAGGATCAGGAGAAAGGCGGTACCCATGAAGGGCAGGACCAGGCCCTGGGCGATCCGTCTGGCGAGGGGCTCCCCGGGGGTCCAGGCCAGGGTGACCGGGGGGATCGGGAGGGCTGGACGGGAGAGGATGGCCAGGGACAGGCTGCGCTGCGGGAGCAGGGGGCGAGCCAGGAGGGTGGCGGAAATACCATTGAGCAAGGGAGGCAGGGCCAGGAGCAGAAGGCTGAAAACTAGGCTCAGCCTACCCTGGGCTCCGAGAATGCGGGTGCCCCGGCCCAGGATGCGCTCCAGGGACACCAGACTGAGGAGCCAGAGGCATCCGAGGGGCAGCATCCAGGCGAGGAGCCTCAGGTGGACGGTGCCGGCTCCCAGGAAGAAGGCCATGAGCACAAAGGCCCCGGCCCGCTTGAACGGCGTGGTGAGGGCGGTGGCGAGTTCCGCCAGGAAGAGGGGGACAGGAGCGACCTGGAAGGCTTCCAGGATCCGGGGGTCGAGGCTCCGGGAGCCATGCCAGAGGGCGCTGGCGCCAGCCAGGGCGAGCAGTCCTGTCAGGACCGGGAGCTGAGCCCCGGTTGAGCCGGGACTGGAGAGGGTCCGGGCGAAGCCTCGACCCACCAGGAAGGTGCCGGTGCCCAGGATGAAGGCCAGGATCATCAGGATGGCCGTCAGTACCTCCCGCCCTTTTCCGGGTTCGCGTCCCCGAACCCAGAGCAGGGCCGTCAGGGGTGCTACATCCATGTCAGGGTCCGCTTGTCGCCTCGCCCGACCAGGCCCAGGAAGAGCTCTTCCAGGTCCCTTTCGCCGGACAGAAGGTCCAGGGTCCCTCCCTCGGCAAGCAGGCGTCCCTGGTCGAGGATCAGCAGGCGGTTGCAGAGCCGCTCGGCCCGGTCCAGCAGGTGACTGGCCATGAGGATGGTGGTGCCCCGGGCATGAAAATCCGCCAGGAGGCCCTCGAGGGCATCGGCGCTGACCGGATCCAGACCTTCAAAGGGCTCATCGAGGAAGAGCAGCTCGGGGCCATGGAGCAGTGAGGCGGCCAGGGCCGTCTTCTTCTTCATCCCGAAGCTGAAGTCCGC
This sequence comes from uncultured Holophaga sp., assembly GCF_963677305.1. Taxonomy (GTDB): domain Bacteria; phylum Acidobacteriota; class Holophagae; order Holophagales; family Holophagaceae; genus Holophaga. Next base: position 2,460,031 of record NZ_OY781925.1, on the reverse strand, counting down.
GATGCAGGAAACTCCGAAATCCATATCCAGCAGGTGGGACAGCTCCCGGGTCCGGTCCTCAATCAGACCGTGGTGGAGGCCGTGCAGTCTGCCTACAAATCCGAGGTAGTCCGTGCCTGTGAGGTTGTCCAGCAGGGCCCGGGGTTCGGGCATGACGCCGATGCGCCTGCGCAGCTCCACCGGGCGCTGAGCAAGGTCCAGTCCCGCGACCCGTGCCGTGCCCTGGCTGGGGTTCAACTGACCCGTCAGGAGCCGCACCAGGGTGGTCTTTCCCGCCCCATTCCGGCCAAGGATCCCAAGGAAGGTGCCAGCCTCAATCTCCAGGTCCAGGGGGTGGAGGGCCCAGGTCCCCCTAAAGTGCCTTCCGAGCTGCCGGGTGGAGATCATGCCTCTTCTCCCGGATTCAGAGCCTGCACCTGCTCCCAATAAGCCCTGAAGGCTGCCCGCCCCTTTGGGGTGAGGCGGAAGGAGGTGAAGGGGGTCTTGCCCCGGAACCCCTTCTCCACCTCCAAGTAGCCCGCCTCCTCCAGCTTGGTAGCGTGGCTATTGAGATTGCCCTTGGTCAATCCCGTGACGGATTCCAGGAAGCGGAATTCCACCTGCTCAGCGGAGGCAAGCACGGTCAGGATGGCCAGACGGGCGGGCTCGTGGACCAGGCGGTCCAGGCCCAGGATGCATCCGATGGCCTCCTTCACGCAGCGGTCCCGGTCAGCTCGGTCCTGAGCCTGCGGAAGGCCAGGACTTCCCGAAGGCCCTTCTGGAGGGCCATCAATCCCATGAGGGGATAGGCCAGCAGGGCATCGGGTCCGGAGAGCTGGAATCCCGAGGCTGAGGCGGCCGCCGCCAGGAAGAGCAGGATGCCGGTCATCCGCTCCACCCGGCCTGTCCAGGCCGGGAAGCTCCGGGAGAGGCCCTGGGCCAGGAGGGCCAGAAGGCCGGTCCGGAGGAGGGCGTGGTCCGTTCCCCGGAGCCAGACTAGGCTGATCAGGGCCAGGATGAGCAGGGGGAGAACCGTGCGCCCCATCCGGGACCGGAAGCGCTCCCGGCACGGGGAGGGGACCGGGAGTGCAGTCACCGCACCAAAGCGCCGGGAGGTCCAGCGACCCAGGAGGGCACGGACCAGGAGCCATAGCAGGGGCAGGGCCACCATGCCAAGCATCCGGGGCAAGGGCAGGGGGGCATAAGCTCCCAGGGCGCCCAGGTGCCAGCCCCGTCCCCAGCTCTCCAGGAGCCCCACCAGGATAAGGAAGGTCCCAGCGAGCGCCCGGGCACTACCCGCCGAGTCCGAGGAGAGGCGGGCGTAATCGCGGGTCAGCCGCTGGAGGTGCTGTAGATCCATGAGAGATTGGGCTTCAGGCATGGATGAAGTCTGTATTGCAGACTGGTCTGTGTCAAGAGTGTCAGATGGACCGACCCTCCAGCATCTTCGCCTGCAGGTCCGCGATGGCCTTCACCGGGTCCGGGGCCTTGAAGACGGCGTTGCCAGCCACCAGGACATCAGCGCCGGCCTCCACCAGCTCCCGGGCGTTGCCCAGGCCCACGCCGCCGTCCACCTGGATGAGGAAGGGGGTGTTGCGCTCGCTGCGCAGGGCATCGAGCCGGGCCACCTTGTCGAAGGTCCGGGGAATGAAGCTCTGGCCGCCGAAGCCGGGGTTCACGCTCATGAGCAGAGCGAAGTCGAAGTCACCCACGAGGTCCGTGAGCAGCTCCACCGGGGTGGCGGGATTCAGCACCACCCCTGCCTTGGCGCCTTCGGTCCGGATGGCGGCCAGGGTCCGATGGATGTGGGGATCGGCTTCCAGGTGGACGGAGACCCAGTCGGCACCTGCGGCGATGAACTCCGGGGCGTAGCGCCCGGGGTTCTCGATCATCAGGTGACAGTCCATGACCAGCTTCGTTTCCTTGCGGAGTGCAGCGGCCACGGGCATCCCGATGGTCAGGTTGGGGACGAAGTGGCCGTCCATGACATCCACGTGGACCACGCAGGGCTCCCCCTGCTCCAGAATGCTCAGGGCCTCGGCCAGACGGGCGAAGTCGGCGGAGAGGATGGAGGGGGCTAGGAGGGGGCGGGCAGGCCGCAGAAGGCTCATTCGGCCAGCCCTTGCTCAGTGAGCCAGCGCTCGGCGTCGATGGCCGCCATGCAGCCGGATCCGGCGGAGGTGATGGCCTGGCGGTAGACGTGGTCCTGCACGTCGCCCGCGGCGAAGACGCCAGGCAGGGCGGTGCGGCTGCTGCCCTTCTCCACCTGCAGGTAGCCCGCTCCGTCCATGGCCAGCTTGTCCTGGAAGAGGGCGGTGTTCGGCTGGTGCCCGATGGCCACGAAGAGGCCCTCCACCGGGAGTTCCGAGCTGCTGCCGTCCACTGTGTCCTTCAGCACCAGGGCGGAGATCTTCTCCACGGTGTCCCCGGTGCCCAGGGTCACCTGCTGGGTGCGGATTTCCTCCACCGCCTTGTTCCAGAGGACCTGGATCTTGGGATTGGCCAGGGTGCGCTCCTGCATGGGTTTGGAGGCGCGGAACTTGTCCCGGCGGTGGATGAGGGTCACCTTGCTGGCGAACTTGGTGAGGAAGGTGGCCTCTTCGAGGGCCGTGTCACCCCCGCCCACCACTGCGATCTCCTTGCCCCGGTAGAAGAAACCGTCGCAGGTGGCGCAGGCGGAGACGCCGCCGCCGGAGCGGGAGAGGGCCTCGTCCTTGCCGATGCCCAGCCACTTGGCGCTGGCGCCGGTGGCGATGATCAGGGCGTCGCAGGTGTATTTTCCCTGGTCGGTGCTGAGGGTGTACGGGCGGCTGCTGAAGTCCACCTCCAGCACCGTCTCGGAGCAGATCTCGGATCCGAAGCGGGTGGCCTGCTCCCGCATTTCGTCCATGAGGGAGCTGCCTCCGATGCCTTCACGGAATCCGGGGAAGTTCTCCACCTCGGTGGTCTGGGTGAGCTGGCCACCGGGCTGGGCGCCCTCGAAGACCAGGGGGGCCAGGTTGGCCCTGGAGGCATAGATGGCGGCGGTGAAACCGGCGGGGCCGGTGCCGATGATGATGAGCTTGCGGTGCTGGGCGGTCATGGAATCCCCAGGGGACTAACGGTGGATGGTGATGGTGTTCTCGCGGCGGGGGGCGGCCTTGGGCTCGGCGGCCTTGTAGCCGATGGCGGCGCCTCCCACCACAGTGTATCCGGTGGGGATGCCCAGGCTTCGGCTCAGCTCTTCATGGGCTCCCCCCCTGAAGAGCTCGCTGACGGCATGGATCCAGCACGAGCCGAGGTTCAGGGCCTCGGCCGCCAGGAGGATGTTCTGAAGGGCGGCGGAACCGTCCCGGGTGCCGGTGTGGGCCTGCTCGTCCACCGCGACCAGGATGAGCGTGGGAGCCTTGTAGCAGACGCTGAACTCGGTGTGGCGTGCCCGCTCCTCCATGACCTTGTTGCCGGAGCCCAACAGGATGTGGCGGCAGGCCTCGTTGACCTGGAGCATGAGCTCGGGGGACTGGATGGCGATGAAGTGCCAGGGCTGGCGGTTCATGCCGCTGGGTGCGAAGCACGCGGCCTGCAGCAGGGCGTCCAGGTCCCCATCGGCGATCTGCTGGGGGGTGAAGGCCCGGGTGCTGCGGCGGTTGAGGATGGTCTTGATCGCTTCGTTCATGGCAGTGCCTCCAGGTGCACATCAGAGTAAGAGGGAAAGTGAAGGCACTTCAATGCGGGGGGTCACTTCCCGCCCGGTTGGACCAGGGCCACGCCACCCAGAATGATGGCCATGCCCAAAACGGTGCGGGCACCAAAGGGCTCATGGAGGAAGACCGAGCCCAGGGCCACCGCCACGAGGGGGTTGAGGTAGTTGTAGGTCCCCATGCGGGTGGGGGGCCAGACCCGGGAGAGGTAGGCGTAGGCGCTGAAGGCCACCAGGCTGCCGAAGACCATCAGGTAGGCCACCGCCAGTCCTGCGCTCCAGGTGACGGGCTGGTGGGTGAATCCCCCCGTGAGGAAGGCGAAGATCACGCCGGTCACCCCGCCGGCCAGCATCTGCACCGAGACCTGCCCGAAGAGCCCCTGGCCCTTGACATGGCGCCTCCCGTGGAGCGTTCCGTAGGCCCAAAGGTAGACCCCGGCCAGAATGGCCAGGATCCCCAAGGGGTCCAAGTGCTGCCCCGGTCGGAAGCAGAGCAATGCCACCCCGGCCAGGCCCAGGCCCAGGCCCACCCAGGTCCTGGGGCCGATGCGCTCGCGACCCATGAGGGCGTAGAAGATGGGGGTGGAGGAGCAGATGATCGCCGTGAGGCCGCTGGGCACACGGGTTTCGGCCCAGGAGACCAGAGCGTTGGAGAGTCCCAGGAGCAGGATGCCCTGGAGCACCAGGTGAGGGAGGTCGTGCCGCAGGGGCCAGTCCTCCCGGCGGAGGCGGCTGGCGCCAAGGGCGATGAGCCCACCCAGGATGAATCGGGCGGAGACCATGCCGAAGGGGGTGAAGGACTTCACAGCCAGGGCGATGGCGAAGTAGGTGGAGCCCCAGACTACGGCGCAGATGCCGTATGCCGTCCAGGCTCTGGCCGGATGCTCCCTCACTTCTTCCGGGCCTTGCTCCCGGTGGGTTCGGCGGGAACGGGGCCCGCCTTGGCGAAAAGGGTCTGGAGGACCAGGGTCGTGTCGGTCTCGACGGAGGGGCCCAGGCTGCGGATCCTGCGCAGGCGCTCCTGCAGCCCGGCGGGGGAGTCCGCCACCAGCTTGACCATCAGCTGCCAGTCCCCGGTGATGGCATGGGCCTCCAGGACATCCGGCTCCTGCTCCAGGGCCTGGAGGAAGGGCAGCTCGGCCGCGGCATCCGCCGCCTCGTCATAGCGCAGGTTCACATAGGTCACCAGCGGCTTTCCCACGGAGGCCGGGCTGATCCGGGCGCAGTAGCCCTCGATGAGGCCCTCGGTCTCCAGTCGCTTGACCCGCTCGATCAGGGTGGGGCGGCTGATTCCGAGCCGGGAGGCCAGGACCGCATGGCTCAGGCGCCCCTCCTTCAGGAGTGCCGCCACCAGGCGCCGGTTCAGTTCATCGTTGAGAAGGGGTTTCGACATGCTTGCTTCCGGAAAGCATTTTCACACGGATGGCAGCGTTCTGATCACCCCTCTGTGAAGACCGGGAGCCCGCAGGTGGACTAGACTGGAGGGCTCGAGGTCTGTCCATGGATTTCCACACCCCCCACACCGATCAGAGCTTCTTCCTCATCGCCGGTCCCTGCGTGATCGAGTCGAGGGAGCATACCCTCTTCCTGGCGGAGCGCCTGGTGGACATCACGGAGTCCCGCGGGATCCCCTTCATCTTCAAGGCCAGCTTCGACAAGGCCAACCGGACTTCCCTCTCCAGCTACCGGGGGGTGAGTATGGAGGAGGGGTTGTCCATCCTGGCTGAGGTCCGGCAGCATCTGGGGGTGCCCGTCCTCACGGATGTCCACGAGTCCGAGCAGTGCGCCCAGGTGGCGGCCTCCGTCGATGTGCTCCAGATTCCGGCTTTCCTCTGCCGCCAGACGGATCTGCTGGTGGCTGCCGCCGCCACAGGCCGTCCCGTCAACGTCAAGAAGGGCCAGTTCCTGGCGCCCTGGGACATGAAGAACGCCGTGGAGAAGCTGCGGAGCGTGGAGGGAGCCGGTCCCGTCTGGGTCACCGAGCGGGGTACCACCTTCGGCTACGGCAACCTGGTGGTCGATTTCCAGGGCTTCCCCCACCTCCGGAAGACAGGGGCCCCGGTGATCTTCGACGCCACCCACAGCGTCCAGAAGCCTGGGGCCCTGGGCAGCTCCACCGGGGGCGCCCGGGAGATGATCCCCACCCTGGCCCGGGCTGCGGCCACGGTGGTGGACGGCTTCTTCTTCGAGGTCCACGAGGAGCCCTCCAGGGCCCTGAGCGACGGCCCCAACGCCATCCGCCTGGAGGACTTCGGGGCCCTCCTGGATCAGCTCCTGCCGATCTGGCGGGTCAGCCGGGCCGCTGCCCTGGCCGACGGGGCGGGCCGCTAACCTTGGTGCTATACAGCGTGAAGATGCGGGCCGCCGAGGAGGATCGGCATGTCTCCGGCGCGGAGCGCATCCTCACCCGGGAGGAGCTGGAACCCACGGTCTCGGCCTTGGTGCGGCGGGCCCTTACCCACACCAAAGGGGATCCCGACCGCATCCATCTCAAGATCGAGCGGCTCCGCGAATCCGACCTGCTCAGGCTTCCGCCCCTCCCGGTGCGGACCGTGGAGGTGGCCACACCAGAGGAGGGCCACCGGGTCCTCCGGACCCTTCTGGACGCTGAGGGCCTTGCCCGGGCCCCGGAGATCCTGGCGCGCTTCCCCGAGAGCTACGGCATGCGCGGGGCCATGCTCCTGGATGTGCAAAGCCTCCGGCGCCTGGAGCCCGACCCGGCGCGGGGCGTGCGGGCCACCTACATGGACTACGCCGGAGGGGGAAGCCTGTCTGAGGGCAAGCAGCACTTCCGGGAGGCTCTGGCCCTGGCCACCAAGGTGGCCGCTGCCCCGGGGATCGTGGGTGAGCTCTGCATCTCCGACGACCCGGACTATGTCACCGGATACTTCGCCTCGCCCCGGCAGGGCTACATCCGCATCACTCGTTTGAAGGAGCCGGGGGACGCCAACGGAGGTCGGCTCTTCCTCTTTGATGGCAAACAGGCCGAGGTGGGGGACTGCATCCGCTTCCTCCAGGAGCGGCCTGTACTTCTCCTGGATTCGCAGGATGAGCCAGTGTTTTGAGGCCACGCAGGAATTCGTGTAATAATAGCTCATGAGTATCCGCCCGGCCCCTCTCGCCCTCCTGATGGTGCTCCCCCTGGGTGCCCGGACGGCCTCCCCGCTCATGAAGGATCTGGCCTGCCTCATTGAAGGCAAAGGGCGCGCGGTTGCGGATTACCACACCCAGGCGGGGATACTCCAGGACCCGGCGCTGAGGAAGCGCCTGGGCATCCGGAAGCTGGAGAACGGGAATCCGTTCATGGAGGAATACCGTCTGCCTTCCCCCATCGAGGTTTTCGGTCACCGGACTGACCGGATCGCCCTGGCGGGTTCAGGGATCCTGGCGATCCTGCCGGGGGTGGATCCGGATCGCATGGCCCGGGAGCTCCACCTGCCGGAGTCCTACCGCTCCGGGACCAAAGTCATGTTCGCCCGGGTAATCACGGATCGCCTGGAAGATGAGGGCGGTCTTCGGACGCAGGTGAAGATTACTCTGAACCTCTCCACCGTGACCACCCATCCCGGCTGCGTCCTGGTGGGGACTGACTATCGCCTGGAGCTTCTCGACTGAGGGCCCTGAAGGGGGGCAGGCTCGGCGGGGATGGCCTTCCGCTGCACCCGCGGGCGGCCCGGGGCCAGGAAGCGCCGGATGCCGGTGGTGATGGCGTCGGCGAGGTGCCCCACGAAGACTGGGTCCTGGAGCTTTCTGGCCTCCCGGGGGTTGGAGATGAAGGCTGCCTCTACGAGTGCTGCGGGCATGGCCGCCCGGCGAAGGACGGCGAAGGGGGCCTGCTTCACGCCCCGCTGCTTGATGTTGCCCACTTGGTTCAGCTGGTTCTGGATGGCCACGGCGAGCCGTTCCGAATCCTGCAGGTAGGCCTTCTGGGCCAGGTCGTCCAGGATCCCGGCCACCACATCCCCCGGCGCGGCAGGTCTCTCTCCGGCATTCTCCTGGGCCGCGATGGCCGCGGCATCGGCGTCGCCCTGGTGCAGACTCAGGAAATAGACCTCGCTGCCCCGGGCGCCCTTGGCCTTAGAGGCGTTGAGGTGGAGGCTGAGGAAGACGTCGGCCCCGGCCTCGTTCGCCTTTTGGGCCCGGTCCACCAGGGGGATGAAGACATCCTCCGAGCGCGTGAGGACCACCTTGAAACCGGCCTTCTCCAGGCGTGTCTGGAGCGCCTTGACCAGACCCAGGGCGACATCCTTCTCCACCAGGTCACCGGGTCCCTCGGCCCCGACATCCTCTCCGCCATGTCCCGCATCCAGGGCCACCACCAACCTGGACGGGGCAGGGTGCTTGGGGGAATCGGCCCAAGCCAGTAGGCTGAATAGAAGGGTGATGAGGATCCCTGGGAGTTTCACAGATGGCTCAATCCGTCAAAGGCACGCGAGACTTGTTTGGCAACGATGTGCGCTGGTTCCAGCATATCGAGGAAAAGGCCCGGAAGTGCTTCCACGCCCATGGCTATGAGGAGATCCGCACGCCCATCCTGGAGGAGATCGAGGTCTTCAAGCGCAGTGTGGGCGAGAGCAGCGACATCGTCCACAAAGAGATGTACGACTTCATGGACAAGGGTAACCGCCATGTGGTCATGCGCCCCGAGAACACCGCCGGGGTGGTGCGCGCCGCCATCCAGCACAAGTTCCTGATCAACAACGACCCCTGCCGCCTCTTCTATGTGGGGCCGCAGTTCCGCTACGAACGCATGCAGGCGGGCCGCTACCGGCAGTTCTGGCAGATCGGCGCCGAGTGCTTCGGGGTCTCCACCCCCGAGAGCGAGGCCGAGAGCCTCCTGCTCCTCTTCTCCTTCCTGAAGGGACTGGGCCTCAGGCACCTGGAGCTCTCCATCAACTCGGTGGGCACCCCCGAGAGCCGCCCCGCCTTCCATGCCGCCATCCGGAGCTTCTTCGAGGCCCGCCAGGAGCAGTTCTGCGCCGACTGCCACCGCCGCATCCAGGAGAACCCCCTGCGGGTGCTGGACTGCAAGGTGCCGGGCTGCCAGAAGGCCCTGGAGGGCCATCCCCTCATCACCGATCACCTGGACGAGGCCTCGCGGGTCCACCACGAGCGGCTCAAGCAGCTCCTGACAGCCCTGGAAATCCCTTTCAGCGAGAACCCCCGTCTGGTGCGGGGCCTGGACTACTACACCCGCACCGCCTTCGAGGTGCTGAGCAGTGATCTGGGCGCCCAGTCGGCCCTGCTGGGCGGCGGTCGCTACGATGGCCTGGTGAAGCAGCTGGGCGGGCCCGAGACCCCGGGCTTCGGCTGGGCCATTGGCCTGGACCGCCTGGCCATCCTCATGCAGGCCATCCACGGGGACGCCCCCGTCGCAGCCCCAGCTGTTCTGATCCCCCTGGGTGATGCCGCCACCCTCAAGGCCTTCGAACTGGCCCGGGACTGGTGGAGCCTGGGGTGCCGGGTGGTCCTGGAGACCCGCAACGCCAACCTCAAGAAGGGCATGACGAGCGCCAATCGCCTGGGCGCCGGACTGGCTCTGCTCCTGGGGGACGGCGAGCTGGAGAAGGGCGTCATTACGGTCAAGGATCTGGCCGCCGGGACCCAGGAGGAGTGGCCCCTGGACGGCGTGGCGGAGCGGCTGCCCCGGTAGGCGGAACAGCTTGGATTTCCCCCTCCCGGTTGCCGGAGCGCTGGGTTGGGGGGAGGCGGCCGCGCTGACAAGTGGCTATACCTAGGCGCGAAGCTGCTTCACCGGGTGCCCGGGATCTGATCCGTTTCCACCCGGACCCGGGAACGTCCCGGGGCCACCGGTTCCACGCGGATCCGGGCGGGGATCTTCTCAGCCATCAGCTCGACATGACTGATGAGGCCCACCTGGGTGCCCTGGCTGGTGAGGGTGCCCAGGGTGCCCAGCACATCCGCCAGGGTCCGGGGATCCAGGGTGCCGAAGCCCTCGTCCAGCAGGAGGGTTTCGATGGGCATGCGTACCGTGCGGTAGTCCGCCAGAGCGAGGGCCAGGGAGAGGGAGACCAGGAAGGTCTCGCCGCCACTGAGGGTGCCCACGGGACGGACTTCACCCGCGTGGGCGGCGTCTTCGACGGCGAAGGCCAGACGTTCGGCCCCGTCGCCTCCGGTGGCCGGTACCAGGCGGTACCGGGGACGCAGTTTTTCCAGGCGGGCATTGGCCTTGGCCAGGAGGTCCCTCAGGTTCAGGACCTGGGCGAAGCGCCGGAAGGCTTCGCCTTCGTTGGTGCCGATGAGCTTGTTCATCCGGGTCCAGAGGGAGAGTTCCGTCTGAGCCTGGCGGAGGCTCTCCAGACCCTCCGCTAGGCGGAACCGGGCCTCCTCCTGGGCCTTCATCTGGGCCTGGAGTCCCCCTGCCGCTTCGCTTGCCCGGCGTTGGGCTTCCCGGCTCTCCTCCAGGTACGCCTCCAGGGCGCTCCGCTCCTGGGTGGGATCCAGGCCCTGGGGACGCTGGGCGGCGTGGCCAGCCGACTGCTTCTGGAGGGTCTCCAGGGTGGTGCTGGCGCGCTTCAGGGCCTCCTCCAGCCCCTTGCGGCGCTGGCTCAGGGAAGCAGCCTCCTCCGGGCTGAGGGCCCGGGCCTCCAGGGTGGCCTCCTCTCCGATGGGCTGGAGCAGATCCGTGAGACGGTTTTCGGCCTCCTCCAGGCTTGATCGGGCCCTGCCCAGGCGCCCTTCGGTCTCCTCCAGGGCCTTCTGGGCGGCGACATGGGCATCGCGGGTCGTCTGGTAGCTCTGGCGGAGCGCTTCGTGGCGATGCTGCGTCTCGTCCCGCTCCCGCTTCAGGGTCTGGTGGATGGGCTCGGGATCCGCCCCTGAGAGGCAGGCCTCCACTGCCTTCCTGGCCTCAGCAAGAGCCTCCTCCCGGCGACTGGCCGCCTCCTGGGCACTCTGGTGGGCTTCCAGCGCTCCCTGGTGGGCTTGGCCAGCCAGCTCCAGGGCGTGGTGAGCGGCCTCCAGCTCGCGCTGGGCCGTCTCAGCCTGGATGCGGGCCGTGGTGTAGAGGTCCACCCGGCGGCGGGCCTCCTCCATGCCTGCCCCGGGCTCCAGTCCGTGGGCGCCTAGCTCTGCCTCAAAGGTCTCCTGCAGGGCTGCCAGGGCCTCTGCAGCCTCGGCCAGACGGCGGTCCTCGGAGGCCAGGCGCTCCCGGCGCTCCTGGAGGCGGTTCGCGGTCATCCGGAGCTGGCTTTCGAGGTGCTGGGTCTCCTGTTGGGCCTGGTTGAAGGCCTGGCGAGCGTGGTGGTAAGCAAGCTCCTGGTCATCCAGGTGCTTCCGCTGGGTCTCCAGGCTCTGGCGGGCCGAAGTGCTCGCGGCAAAGGCAGCTTCAATGGCTCCAGGCTGTGGCTCCACTCCCAGGATTGAGGCGGCCCGGGTCAGGGCGGACTCTGTCTCAGCGGTCTGGGTCCGGGCTGCCCCCAGGAGCTGCTCCTCGGCGGTAGCCTTGGCACCCAGTTCCAGGGCCTCCCGTTCGGTGGCGCTGGCCTTGGATTCTTCTTCTGACAGGTGCTCCCGGGCCCTGGCGAGCTGGGTCTCCAGGCGGGTGCAGGTCTCCCGCACGGCCTGATCCTTCCGTTCCTGCTCGGTGTCCTCCAGGGCGGGGTGGGCCTCGGAGCCGCAGAGGGGGCAGGGGTTGCCCGCCTGGAGGCGGCCCCGCTCCCGGGCGAGATCCCGGGCCCAGCGCATGAGCTCCAGCTGTTGTTCCAGATCCTGCACCGCAAGGGCCGAGGCTCCCCGGGTTTGAGCGGCTTCCTGGGCCCGGGTCCGGGTGCTGGTGGCCAGGTCCCGGGCTGCCTGGGCGCTGGTCTCCCGCTCCTGGAGCTGGCCCCGGATCTGGTTCAGGGCCTGAAGCTGCTGGCCCAGGCCCTCGAGGGATGTCTCGCGGAGGAGCCGCTCCTCCCGCTGGTGCTCCAGGCGCCGCCGGGCCTCGGCCGGATCCGGTGCCCCCGCCAGGGCGAGGTCCAGATCCCTCAGGGCTGCGGCCTCCTCGGCCTGGAGGGTCTCCATCCGTTCCCGGGCTGTGTTGAGGGCGTCAGAGTTTTCCTTGTGAAGCTTCGCGATTTCTGGAAGTTCTTGGCTGAGTTCCTCTCGTACGGCCTGCTCCTTGGCGAGGCGGGTGCGTTCCGTTTCCAGGCTGCTCTGACGGGTCTCCAGTGCACCCAGAGCCCCGGTCAGGGCCTCCCAGGGGGCGTCTGCCAGCTGGCGCTGGGCAAGGGCGTGGGTGGCTTCCCGCGCCAGGTGGGTGCCCTCGGCCTTCTCCAGGCTCCGGGTCGTCCCGGTGAGCGTCTCTCCGGCCTCTGCAACCTTCTGCCGGGCTCTGATTGCCTCCCCTTCGGCGCTCTTGCGGGCCTGCCGCAGCTCTCGGGCCTGCTGGAGGACGGGCTCCTGGGCTTCCAGGGCCAACTGGGCCTCCTGGGCGCGGGCGGCAGCTTCCTTGCCTTGAGTCTCAATGGCTTCGAGTTCCTTGGCGCGGTCTTGGGCTGCCTGGCTGCGCTCATGCTGCTCCCTGCTCAGGACCTCCAGCTGGTGGCGCTGCCCACGGGTGCTCTCCAGGTGTGCCAGGGCCGGCCTCAGCTCCTCGAAGGCCCGGAGGCGCTCCAAATCCGGAGCAGCCCCGCTCATGGCTTCCTGGGTCTGCTCCAGGGCGCCACGAGCCCCCTGCAGATCCTCATCCAGTCGCTCGCCCTGGGCCATCCAGGTGAGGCCGGCCTGGAGAAGGGTGCAGCGTGCCAGGGCCTCATCGGCTTCGCCTTTCCGCTGGGCGAGCTCGATCTCCAGGGCGGCCAGTTCTGCGGGGTCGAGGATCTGGAGGTTCCCGAGCGCCTGGCTGGCCCGCTCCTCGACCGCCTTGGCCTCCCGGAGCCGCTGGGCGGCCCGGGCCCCCAGCTGCTGGTAGCTCTCGGTGCGGGTGAGCCGCTCCAGGATGGCGCCCCGCTCGGCCTCGGTGGCCCGCAGGAAGGCGGCGAAGTCTCCCTGGGCCAGCAGCATGCAGCGGGTGAAATCCTGGAGGGAGAAACCCTCCAGGGCCAAGTGCAAGGCCTCGTTCAGATCCCGGGCGCGGCCCTGCTCCCCGGGGTAGTCCGTGGCCAGGCGGGTCCAGGTGTCTGCATCCCGTTTCTCCAGCCAGCGGTAGGGGCCCTGGGGGCTCCCTTCGACCCGGGGGGCCCTGCGGTTCCCCCGCCATGTCTCCCAGGTGGCGCGGTAGGTGACGCTCCCTTCACCGGGGCTGCTTTTGCGGAAAGTCAGTACGGCCCTTCCCCTGGCGGCGCCCCGTGAGAGGGCCTGGGCAGGGTCCACATCCGCCCGGGACTCCCTGGGGCCCTCGTCCCGGAGGCGGGGGGTGACCCCGAAGAGGGCCAGGGAGATGGCGTCGAGGAGGGTGCTCTTGCCGGCCCCTGTAGGGCCGCTGATGAGAAAGAGAGGGGCTTCCTGGAGGTCCGCCACGAAGTCGATCGCATGGGTCCCGTAGAGGGCGTTGAGGTTCTCCACCTCGAGCTTCAGCAGTCTCATGCCTGCATCTCCAGGGCAAGCAGGCTCTCGAAGGCCTCCTGCAGCTCCTCGTAAGACTCGCCCCGGCTCTCGCAGAGGAGGCGGAAGACCTCCCTTGGACCGAGGTCGGCGAGCCGCGGCGGCGGGGCCTCAGAGGGAACCTGGTCTGCCGTGCGGTGGAGCTGGCTCTGGGTGATCCCCATCAGCAGCGGTCTGGGATCCAGGGATGCCACGAAGGCGCGGACCTCCTCTTCGAGGCCCACCTGGTAGGTCTCCACTTCCAGATCGACCTTGATCATGGGAGCCAGGGGCCCGGCCCAGGCGAGGCCCCGGAGGGCCGTCTTCACTGTCTCCAGGGAGCCGCGGAACTCTTTGACCAGCCGGGTGCAAGGGATCTCAAGTATCTGCACCACCGGGGGGGCGCCCGCCTGGAGGTCCACCCGGTTGACGGTGCGGGGGCGCCTTCCTTCCTTTGCATTCAGGGCGATGGGGCTGCCGGCGTACCAGGCCTGGGTGCCGCCCACGGCGTAGGCCCGGTGGATGTGGCCAAGGGCGACGTAGGCGAAGCGGGGGTCGAAGATGCCCGTGGGCAGGCCCCCCAGGGTGCCGATGAGGTGGATCTCCTGGGGGGCGTCATCCTTGGTACTGCCCGCCACCGCCAGGTGTCCCGTGGCCACCAGGGGGACGCCGGGCCAGCGCTCCGAGGCCCGGTCGGCCAGATGTGCATAGAAGGCGCGGAAGGGGGCCCCCAGGGCCTCGCGCTGGTCCCCTTCTTCCGAGGGGCGGAAACCGAGGCGCCACTCGTTGAGGAAGGGCACGGCGGCAATGACGGCCTCGGCACTCCCATCGGGCCGGAGCACTGGACAAAGGCAGCGTTCGGCATCCCCGTCCAGCCCCCCCACCACATGGATGCCGAAGGCCCCCAGCAGCTCCCGGGGGGCGTCCAGGCGGGCGGCGGAGTCATGGTTGCCCCCCACCACCACCACCTGGCGCAGGGGGGTACCCGCTAGGCTGTGGAGAAAGCGGTAGTAGAGCCCCTGGGCCTCGGCGGAGGGGCTGGCGGTGTCGAAGATGTCCCCGGCGATGATCAGGACGTCCACGGCCTCGGAGATCAGGGTCTCCCGCAGCCAGTCCAGGAAGGCCCGGTGGTCCGGCTCTCGGGAGAGCTCCTCCAGGGTCGCGCCGAGGTGCCAGTCGGATGTGTGCAGGATGCGCATGCAGGACTCCCTCTCCACAGTATGAGGGGTGGACTGCGACAAAGGCTGTCGGTGGGCTTGGTCCCTCAGCCGGAAGCAAAGCTCATATCCGCCGATGAACAGGATGCACGCAGATAAAGCGCGAAGTGGTTGCTCTGGGTGTCTGGAGCCGCACCCTTCCCAGGACCAACCCCCAGGCACCCCTGCTGGGGGCTGGAATGGCTACTTCCTGAAGGCCGCCGGCAGTTCCAGCAGGTTCCTGTCCAGGAGGTGGGTGGTCTTGACGTTCTTCATGGCGTTGAGCATGCAGAACTTGATGTCCGGAGCGCTGCTTTTGAGGTTGGCCACCAGCTCCTTGATCTGGGCACGGCGGGACTCCAGGGTGCTGGCGCCGCAGAGGGGGCAGCCGCAGGGGACGATGGGGTAGCCCCTGAGCCAGGCGAAGCGGCGCAGATCCTCCTCCTCGATGTAGGCCAGGGGGCGTATCACGGTGTTGGCGCCGTCGTCGCTGGTGAGCTTGACGGGCATGGTGGAGAGTCGGCCTTCGAAGAACTGGTTGATGAGGAGGGTCTCGATGAGGTCGTCCAGGTGGTGCCCCAGGGCGATCTTGGTGAAGCCCTCCTTCTTGGCGTGGGAATACATCACGCCGCGGCGCAGCCGGGAGCACATGGCGCAGGGGGTGACTTCTGGCTTCTTCCGGACCAGGGTGTGGATGGGAGCGTCCAGGATGAGATGGGACACGCCCCGTTCATCGCAGGCCTCTGCGATGCGGTCGGGGTTGTAGCCGGGAAAGCCCGGGTCGATGGTGAGGGCCTGGAGGGTGAACTTGATGGGTGCCCGGCGCTGGAGTCCCATCAGGAGGTCCAGCAGGGCCCAGGAGTCCTTGCCCCCGGAGAGGCCGATGAGGATGCGGTCGCCCTCCTCAATGAGCCCGTAGTCTGCGATGCAGGTGCCCACCTTGCGGCGGAGGCGCTCCTCCAGCTTGGGGAGGGTCTTGAGGTCGGCTTCGGTGGGCGGCGCAGCGAAGCCGGGCAGGGAACAGGGATTGGACATCAGAAGTCCAGGCAGCAGGCCTTGCGCTTGCCGCTGCGGAACTGCTCGCTCAGATCCTGGGTGTAGTCCGGGCAGGTGCACGCGGGGCAGGCGTTGCTCTGGCTCTCCACACAGAGGTCCGCCAGCGTGACGGTGTTCATGAAGTTGGTGATGTGATCCTCCAGCTGCTTCCAGAGGATCCGGTTCATCTTGTCATCGGCTTTGAGAGCGGTGCTGGCCCTGCCGGGATCCTCCTGGGCCATGGCGTAGAAGCCAGGGTCCGTAAGGCGCAGCACCTGACCGACGGTAATCTGGTTGCAGGGCTGGGTGAGCACATAGCCCCCCTTGGGTCCGCGCACGCTGGCCACGATACCGGCCTTCTTGAGCTTGTTGAAGATCTGCTCGAGGAAGGGGAGACTGAGGCCCTGGCGTTCGGCGATGAGATGCAGGGGGACTGCGTGGCCGTGGCTGTGGTGGGCCAGGTCGAAGAGCGCTTGCATCGAATATCTGCCGCGGGCCGAGATCTTCACGGGCACCCCATGATGTTTCCACGGCCCAGTCTAATTATCCTGATCTATCCAGTCAAGATTCCTTCCCCGGGCCGTAGGCCAGGAAGGCGTCCCTCAGCGGAGCACAGGGCTGCAAGCGAGGAATGACGGGACCTCCCGGGGAAAGCTCCCGTGGAAACGAGATCCGGCGAGACTTTTTGTTGCCTTCCTGTGGACCGGGTGTAAAACGTGGGCGTAACAACCCTGACAACCCAATCAAGGAGAGTGATCGTGACCAAGTCTCCATCTGCTCCACGCGTTGCGGCCCTGGTGGGCCCCTTCATGTCCGGCAAGACCTCTCTGTTGGAGAGCCTGCTTTTTGCTTCCGGAAACGTCGCCCGGAAGGGCTCTGTCAGGGACGGAAGCACCGTGGGGGCCTTCTCGCCGGAAGCCCGGGCCCGGCAGATGTCCCTGGATGCGGATGTCGCCACCTTCGGCTATCTGGAGGAGGAGTGGACCTTCATCGACTGCCCGGGCTCAGTGGAGTTCCTCCAGGAGATGACCGGGGCCCTCATGGTGGCCGATGCGGCGGTGGTGGTGGTGGAGCCCGACCCCAACCGGGCCATGATGGCCGCCCCGATCCTGCGCTTCCTGGACGAACACGCCATCCCGCACATGGTTTTCGTGAACAAGATGGACTCGGCCCAGGCCGCCAAGTACCTGGGAGCTACGGTGGAGGCCCTCCAGCACTGGACCGAGACGCCTTTGGTCCTCCGCCAGTTCCCCCTGATCGAGGGCGAGAGTCTCAAGGGCTATGTGGACCTCTCCTTCGAGCGGGCCTTCCTCTATCGGGAGCACCAGGAGTCGGAGCGCATCGAGGTGCCCGAGAACGCCAGGGAGGAACTGGCCCACTCCCGCCAGGAGATGCTGGAGAAGATCTGCGCTCTGGATGATGAGTTGATGTCCATGCTCCTGGAGGATCGCCTGCCGGGAATGGAGGAGGTCTTCAAGGTCATGCGGATGGGCTTCCAGGAGGCCAAGCTGGTACCGGTCATCTTCGGGAGTGCCGAGAAGGACGGCGGCGTCCGGCGGATCCTCAAGCTCCTGCGGCATGAGTCCCCGGAGGCTTCCATCACGGCCGCCCGCTTGGGCATACCGGAAGGGCCGGCACCCCTGGCCCAGGTCTGGAAGACGGTCCATGCCCCCCACGTGGGCAAGCAGAGCTATTCCCGGGTCTGGCGGGGCGAGATCGTGGACGGCGCCACCCTGGCTGGGGTCCGGGTCTCGGGCGTGCATAAGCTCTTCGGGCAGAAACAGGAGAAGCTGACTCGGGCCCTCACAGGGGAGATCGTGGCTCTGGGGCGTCTGGACCCCATACACACCTCCATGGGGCTCACGCCCCAGCCTGTACCCCTGGAGTTGGAGTGGCCTGAACCCCACCAGCCTGTGATCCCCATCTCGCTGAAGGCTGCCAAGAGTGGAGAGGAGGTCAAGCTCTCCAGTGCCCTTGCCAAGCTGATTGAAGAGGACCAGTCATTCCAGCTTGAGCAGAATGTCGAGACCCAGGAACGCATCCTCTGGGGGCAGGGGGAGATCCACCTCAAGAACGCCGTGGCCCGCCTCAAGAGCAAGTTCAATGTGGAGGTGGAGACAGAGAAGCCCTTGGTGCCCTACCGGGAGACCATCAGGAAGGGCTGCGAGGTCCAGGGGCGGCACAAGCGCCAGACCGGCGGCCATGGACAGTTCGGGGATGTCCACTTCCGGATCAAGCCTCTGCAGCGTGGGGACGGTATCGTCTTCAGCGAGGAGATCGTGGGCGGGGTGGTGCCTCGGAACTACATCCCTGCGGTGGAGGAGGGCGTCCGCGACTACTGCCGCCAGGGTCCCCTGGGCTTCCCGGTGGTGGACCTGCATGTCTGCCTCTTCTTCGGCAGCTACCACGATGTGGACAGCTCTGATATGGCCTTCAAGACCGCAGCACGGATCGGCATGACCGACGGTCTCACCAAATGCTCCCCGACACTCCTCGAGCCCATCCTCAAGATCCGGATCTCGGTGCCCAGCGAACACACCTCCAAGGCCCAGCGCATGGTCACCGGCCACAGGGCTGGCCAGATCCTCGGTTTCGACGCCAAGGAAGGCTGGCCGGGCTGGGATGTGGTGGAGGCCTACCTGCCCCAGAGTGAGATGAATGAGCTCATCATTGAACTCAGGAGCCAGACCATGGGCGTGGGCTTCTTCACCTGGGCCTTCGATCATCTGCAGGAACTGGAGGGCCGGGAGGCAGACAGGATTGTCGAGACCCGCCGGAAAGCCCTCGAAGAGGCCTGATCCAGAACTCGGTACACGTATAAGGGCGGCCCTGGGACCGCCCTTATACGTGTAATTCCCGACTCTCAGTCCACGGGGCTGGTGACGGTTCCGACGACCTTGGCGGTGCTGATGGTGCGGATCAGGCTGTTGCCGTAGTCGGTGACGTAGGCGACTCCGGTGCTGTCCACGCAGATGCACATGGGCAGGTAGAAGTAGGCGTCCGTGCCGGTGTCGTCCTCGTTGCCGGAGCTGCCCTTGGTACCGGCGAAGGTGGTCACAACCCCCGCAGTGGTGATCTTGCGGACTGCGTGATTGTGGGTGTCGGCCACCAGGAGATCGCCGCTGGCATTGATGGCGAGGCCCACCGGCCAGTAGAAGTGGGCCGAGGTGCCTGTGCCATCGGCGGTGCCGGTGTCGCCGGCATCGCCGGCTAGCGTGGAGAGGATGCCGGTGGAAGTGATCTTGCGAATCACCGAGTTGCCGTAGTCCGCCACATAGACGTTGCCGCTTCCGTCCACGGCCAGGCTGTTGGGGCTGCTGAGGAGCCCGCTGCTGCCATTGGTGCTGCCTGCAGTGCCAGCGGTCCCGGCGAAGGTGGAAACGGAGACGTCGCTCATGGAGATCCGGCGGATCGTGTGATTGCCGGAGTCTGATACATAGAGGTAGCTGTACGTGGCATCAAAGGCGAGCCCCACGGGATGGTAGAAACGGGCTGCAGTACCGGTGGCGTCGAGGCTCCCAGCGACACCCGCTGACCCTGCGAAGGTCGTCACCTCGCCGGTGGAGGTATCCACCCGGCGGATGGTGTCATTGTCGTAATCGGCTACGTAGAGGTAGGTACCGGCTTCGTCCAGGGCCAGTCCCTGGGGGCTGTAGAACTTGGCGGAGGTGCCGGTGGCATCGGTGCTGCCTGAGTAGTTCAGGGTGCCAGCCAGGACGGTCCCGGTGCCATCGCTGGTGACCTTGTGGACGGTGTGGCGCACCGAGTCAGAGACATAGAGGGTGTTGTCGCTGGCGATGGCGATACCGAAGGGGTGCAGGATGTCGGGCACCGGCAGTACTGTCAGGGTGGCGGCATTGCTGGTGACGCTCCCCTGGCTGTTGCTCACCACCACGGTGTAGTCGCCCGCATCGCTGAGCTTGGCTTCACTGATGGTGCAGGTGTCGGTGGTCTGGCTGGTGATGGCCGTGCCGTCCTTGTACCAAAGGTAGTCCGGACTGGGCTTCCCCTTGGCGGTCATGTCGATCTCCACCGTCCTGCCGACCACCGTGGAGAGGCTTTCAGGCTGGCTGGTGATCGTGGGGGCGGACTTGGACCCGCTGCAGGCGGTCAGCAGGGTCGCCATGATCACGCCGGCGGCCATGACGAGGGGAAGGCGGAGGGGTTGTTTCAAGGGGACCTCGTTTGAGCGGAAAAGCAGGTACCCGTGGCGCGGGCCTGCCGTGGTCATGCTCCCATGATGGTGCCGGACCCGGCTCGGTTCCCGGTGAGTGTTGTCCCAGGGTGGGGTGAACGCCGGCAACCAGCCTGCCAGACCCGGGGAGACCCGGCGGCAAACGAGGATAGCATGACAGCTTGGCTCGCTAGGGGGGCACCGCAGCCAACTCTCTGAACCTGAAGGGCTGAGTGGGAGCCGGGCTGATCCCGCCCCGGCTGCCTGGGGGGTGCCCGGGCCCCACATGGATCCCTGGCATGTCATGTGATGTGGTAGGCTTTTCACCAATCATTCAGGTGATGGCAGGAGGGCTGCGCTGTGGACTCGACCCAGAAGACGCGCTATCTGATTGGCGGCCTGGGGGCCGCTGTGCTCATCCTCCTCATCTATGCGGTCACCATGGATCGGGGCAAGGTGACTCCGCCTCCTCCTGGCCAGGCCCAGGCGACCGCGCCAGCGGCGGAGCCACCGACCCAGACCCAGGAAGGTTCCTTCGATCTCTTCATCGAGACCGACGCCTCCGTCGTGGGTGGCAGCAAGGGGCATGATGCGCGGCTCCGCTGCAGTCGGGAGGTCACTGCGGAGTGGAGCATCGTGGGAGGCGAGCTGGAAGGCAACGCCAAGGGGGAGTGGGTGACCTGGACGGCGGGGAAGGCCCGTGAGGCCGTACTGACCTGCGCCGCCAGGGATGCCGAGGGAAACAGCGCCCGTGCGGTGGTGAGGATCCCGGTCACTGCCCCCGGGCAGATCGCCCGCTTTGAGGCCGACCCTCCGGTCATCTCCCTGGGGAGCACATCCCGGCTGCAGTGGCAGGCCAGTGGCGCGAAGCGGGTGGTACTGGACCCCGGAGGGCGGGAATTCAAGAGCGATGAGGCGCCGTCCTTCGAGGTGAAGCCCACCGAGACCACCCGCTACACCCTTTCGTTGACGGATGCCTCTGGGGCGGTCACCACCCGGGAGGCGACCGTGAAGGTGGTACCCCTTCCGCAGATTTCATCCTTCAGGGCCGATCCGGTCTCAGGCGATCGAAGGGAGTTCCGCGTCACCGCTGTATTCTCCGGCGGCAAGGCCGAGCTGAAGCAGGGGGATGCCGTCTTGGCGACCGCCGAGAGTGGGCCCATCGGGCTCACCCTTTCCGATCCCGCTCCCGGGATGGAACTGCAGCTCAGGGTCACCAGCGAGGCGGGAGCCTACATCACCAGCCGCCTGATCTTCCCTGGCAGGCCGTAGGAGCGTGCTAACCTGGGTCCGGTAGTGCGGAGCCTTGCCCTGGCTGGTCTTCCGCCTTGTGCGAGCGAGACATGAGCCGATTCTGGAGCAAGGTTGTCCACCAGTTGACCCCCTATGTGCCCGGGGAGCAGCCCAAGCTGGCCAACTTGGTGAAGCTGAACACCAATGAGAACCCCTATGGCCCCTCTCCACGGGTTCTGGAGGCCATCCAGGCGGCAACAGCCGACACCCTGAGGCTCTATCCGGACCCCAACGCAGATCAGCTCCGTCAGGCCATTGCCGACTTCTACGCTGCGCAGGGTATCCGCCCCGAGCAGGTCTTCGTGGGCAACGGGTCCGATGAGGTCCTCGCTCTGGTTTTTCTGGCCCTGCTCAAGCACGACCGGCCCCTCCTCTTCCCGGACATCACCTACAGCTTCTATCCGGTCTACTGCGGGCTCTACGACATCCCCTACGAGACGGTGCCCCTGGATGAGGCCTTCCAGATCAGGATCCGGGACTACGAGCGGCCCTGCGGCGGCATCATCTTCCCCAACCCCAATGCCCCCACCGGGCGCTGGCTGGGGCTTGCCGAGCTGGAGCAGCTCCTGGTGACCCACCCCGACACCCCGGTGGTCATTGATGAAGCCTATGTTGACTTCGGGTGCGAGTCCGCGGTGGGGCTGGTGGACCGCTACCCGAACCTCCTGGTGATCCACACCCTCTCCAAGGCCCGCTCCCTGGCCGGGCTCCGTATGGGCTTCGCCATTGGCAGTCGGGAGCTGATCGAGGCGCTGGAGCGCGTGAAGAACAGCTTCAACTCCTACCCCATCGACCGCCTCGCCATGGCCGGGGCCATGGCCGCCATGGAGGACCGGGCCTACTTTGAGCAGACCCGGCACGCCATCATGGACGCCCGGGAGGCCCTGGTGCGGGACCTCGAGGCCCTGGGTTTTGAAGTCCTCCCCTCGGTGGCCAACTTCATCTTCGCCCGGCACCCTCGGGAGGAGGGCGCCACCCTTGCAGCGCGGCTCCGGGAGAGGAGCATCATTGTCCGGCACTTCAAGCTGCCCAGGATTGACGCCTTCCTGCGGATCACCATCGGTACCCCTGAACAGTGCCGGATCCTGGTGAATGCCCTTCGGGAGATCCTGGCCTGAGGCGCGACTGGAGCGCAGTAGGATACGGGGCATGAGGTTCCTTGCCCCCCTGGTTCTCCTGATCAGCGTGTCCGCTCTGTGCCGCGAGGCGGATGTCTTCGATGCCCGCATCCGGGGGGCCGAGGCCGTGGTGGCGCGGTTCTACCGGGGAGAACGTCCCAGAGAGACCCGTCGGCGTCTCAATGAGCGGGTGGATGCCTTCAATGCCAGGGTGGAACAGTGGAACGCCCGCCTGGGTGAGGCCAGGGCTGCCGTCGAGGCCGGGAGAGGGCCCATGGGGGAGCTGGAGGGGCAGGTGGCCGCTCTGGACCGCAGGCTCGCCTCCCATGCCCAGAGTCCGGATGGGGAGTCTCCCAGCCCTCGCCCTCAACTGCTGGAACAACGCAACGCCCTGGTCCTCCGCTACAACCGGCTGGCAGAAGGGATCCGGACCCGGGCGGAGGCCTATGATGCCCTGGCCGCGCAGAGCCAGCGGGAACTCGGTCAGGAGCGGGAGCAGCTCCAGGGGGCCCAGGATGCCCTGGCTGCC